>CAXBFT010000120.1:0-6607 GCA_963974945.1 uncultured Alphaproteobacteria bacterium | reverse complement strand
AACCGGCTTTTTCGGAATTGATGAACCGTTTGGCTCAGACCCAGGAAGCCACTGCGCCGAACGGGCGGTTATTAAACACCGGTAGCAGCCTCACTTGCACCGACTATGAAGGTATAAAGCTTAACCATTGGTGGGAACGTCAAGTGAAAGAAGGGCGTTTGCCATCTGATAATCTTCTGCTTGGCATGAACGGTGACCTTGGGCGGCAACTTGACAATATTTTTGATCAGGCGCTGGCAAGGGCAAGGCTCAATCTGCGCAGCGATCAGAAAACACTCACGTTTTTCGGACAGCGCCCGAACCTATCAAGCACCTATAATCCGCCGTCCGGCGAATTGTTACCTCGCAACAATAACCATTTTCCCGCGCCCGATAGTGGTAAAGGAAGGCGTAGATGAGTAAAGACGATGATGCAGTTTTCCCGCCTGACTGGGACTGGCAGAAATACGAACCGGCTGTGCGCGAAGAAGCGGCACAGCGCCACATCCAGAATGAGTTTGCGGAAATCGTATCACCAGCGGATCTTGAGGCAATACAAAGCAAAATGTTAACCTGGAGAGACCAACAGAAAAAAGCTGGTCTGTTGCCTACTGATGCCGAAATCACTAGCAAAGGCGCTGAATATGCTCGAATTTTCGATGACCTTGTTAAAAAAGACGTCGAGATTCTTCCCGAGGGACTGTTTGCTGCCGGGAATGAATATCTTTCAGCTGATAGGCAAACATCACAGTTGATGAATGGTGACCGGTTTCTTGTCGAATCCCGCAAAAATATTGACCGTGAGTTTGGATTCAAAATACCGTTTTGATGTCCAAGACACAAAGAAATACGTATGGTGGGCAGTAGACTCCAGCCACTAAGTTAATGTGACAACACCGGCGCAAGTGTTTGTGGCATGCTTTCTTTTATTCTCGGTAAGGAGACAGGAGTGCTCTATTTCTTTGTCTTCGCGATTGTGGGAACTTGAGATATCAAAGGTCGTGACAAGATCTTCACGATGGTTGCGATCTCCCGTAACCATCGTGAAGAATTCTGTATCAATTTTAATTTCCTCAGGGCAGCTGCGGTCCCCCGCAACCAACGCCTCCCGCTTTTGGAGGTAATCGCCATACTGGCGCGTAATGCGCCCTCTCGCAATCAATAAAATCAATAAGTTAGCCGCCTTCGGGCGGCTTTTCTTTTGTCCTGTTGCCGCACCATTGCCGCATTTGACCAATTCTATTTTATTAATTAGTAGTTTTATAATCCTCAATAAGCCGCCGCGAAAATGTCCCGTACAGCACAGGAAGTACAAACAGTGTCAGAAGCGTTGAAGAAACCAGTCCGCCAACCACCACAGTCGCCAATGGCCTTTGCACTTCCGAGCCTATGCCTGTAGCCAGCAACATAGGGATTAAGCCTAACGCTGCAATAAAGGCTGTCATAAGAACAGGCCGCAGACGAGACAACGCGCCGTTAAAAACAGCCTTGTCGGCTTCCGTACCACCTTCCACAAGTAGGTTAATGGCGTTGACCATCACTACACCGTTCAACACCGCCACACCAAACAGGGCGATAAAACCGATAGAACCGGGAACAGAAAGATATTGCTCCGAAAAATACAGCGCCGCGATCCCACCGATCATGGCCAGCGGGACGTTCAGCATAATCAGCGCAGCTTGCCGTACTGAGCCAAAAGCAAAAAACAGCAGCAGGAAGATCATGCCCAGCGAAATCGGCACAACGATCATAAGCCGTGCCTGTGCTCGCTGTTGATTTTCAAACTGTCCGCCATAGACCACGGAATAGCCAGGAGGGAGTTTCACTTCTTCCTTGATGCGCCTATTAATTTCTTCAACAAAGCCGCCCATATCGCGTCCGGAGAGGTTAGATTGGATAACCACACGCCGTTGCACGTCATCACGGCGGATTTGCGGCGGTCCGGCTTCAATAGACACATCGGCCACATCACCCATCCGCACCCATGCACCGCTGGGTGCCTGCATGATCAGGTCAGCTATGGATTGCGCGTCATTGCGGTATTCCTTGGCAAAGCGAACGTAAATATCATAACGCTCATTGCCCTGAATAACCTGCCCGGCGTCGCTGCCGCCAATTGCATCAGACACAAGAGACATGATCTGCCCCACTGGAATACCGTAACGCGCCAACTTATCCCGGTCAGGCCGTACAACAAGCTGCGCCTCCCCAGCTATTTGCTCCATTTCTACGGATTGTGCGCCTTCAATCTTGCGTACTAACCCTTCAATCGCTTTACCCTTTTCAGCCAATACATTGAGATCAGGGCCGAACAGTTTAATAGCAAGCTGTGCCTTCACACCTGAGAGCAGTTCATCCACACGGGTAGCAATCGGCTGTGAAAAGGTAAAGAGCAAGCCCGGATGAACGGACATTTTTTCTTCCATCAGCTTTTGCAATCCAAAGCGGTCTTTAGCGGAAGTCCATTCCTTGACCGGCTTTAAGCCCACATAAATTTCCACATTAGAGACAGGTTCAGGATCGCCACCCAATTCAGCACGTCCGACCCGGCTTGAAGCATAAAGCACTTCGGGAAATTCCATTAGCTTGCGTTCCAGCTTTTGCGCAACACCCAAAGATGTCTCCAGCGAAGAAGACGGGGCCAGCGTAACACGGATATTGACTGTGCCTTCTTCCAGCTCAGGCACAAATTCTGTACCCAAAAAAGGCACCAGCGCCATAGAACCGATAAACAGAGCAACAGCAATAATTACCACCATCTTTTTGGCTTTCATCGCGCCGGAAAGTACTTTTTTATATGCGGCATCAAACGCATCAATCAGAAAGTTGGTTTTGTGGTCTACGTTCTTGTTAAACAAGTAGGTGGAAAGCGCCGGAATCACAACCAACGCCACCATCAGCGAAGCCAGCATAGCCAGTACAATACTCACCGCCATAGGCTGAAATAGTTTTCCTTCAACGCCTTCCAATGTAAAAAGCGGGGTAAAGACCACGATAATAATTAATACCGCGAAAAACACCGGACGCCCGACCTCGCGGGACGCTTCCAGAATGCGGAGTTTGACACCTTCGGGATTGGGGTTTTCATCATGGTGGGAAAGATGTTTAAAAATATTCTCCATCATCACAACCGAACCATCCACCATCATCCCGATAGCGATTGCCAGACCGCCAAGAGACATAAGGTTCGCGGATACGCCCCAATAAGCCATAGCCATCAGCGCCAGCGCAATGGAGATTGGCACAGAAAGCAAAACAAGCGCCGCTGCCCGAATATTCATTAGAAATAGAAACAACACAATCACAATCAGGACAAAGGCTTCAATCAGGGCTTTGCTGACTGTATCAACAGCCTTGCTAATCAAATCCGCTTGATCATAGAAAGCCTCAATCACCACGCCTTCCGGCAAGGCATTTTGAATGATTGGCAAACGTTCATAAATCTGGTCAATCGTGTTTTTTGTATTCGCGCCCATACGCTTCATCACAATGCCCGTGACGACTTCGCCCATTTGTTCCGGTTTTCCGGCCTCGTCTCGCATGGTAATACTGACCGCGCCTTGGCGAATTTCAGTGCCATAGCCCACTTTTGCTACATCGCGCACCCTTACAACGATACCGTCTTCATCCTTGACGGGAACATTGGCAATATCACGCAAGCCATCTTCGCCACCACGCACCCAGCCTACACCACGAATGACAAGCTGTTCTGCGCCGCGATTGAGATACCACCCGCCCGCATTACGATTGTTTTCTTCAATTGCTTCTACAACATCTTCGGAATGAATCTGATAAGACAGCAGTTTGGCGGGTTCCAGATTGACCTGATATTGTTTAACGTCACCGCCGAATGAGAGAACCTCTGTTACACCGTCAATCGGCATAAGCAATAATTTTACAACCCAATCGTTTAGAGAGCGCAATGCCATGGTGTCGTATTTTTCAGGGTTATCAGTACTTAGCATGTACTGAAAAACCTGTCCTAACCCGGAGGTATTCGGCCCCATTTCTGGCGTTCCCACGCCTTCGGGGATTTGCTCCCGTGCATCCTGTAAACGCTCAAAGACAAGTTGACGCGCAAAATAAATATCGATCCCTTCCTTGAACACAACAGTGACAAGGGATAATCCGGTTTTTGATATTGAACGCACTTCTTCTACATCGGGAAGAGAGTACATCACCGCTTCCACCGGATAGGTAATAAGCTGTTCGACCTCTTCCGCCGCTAATCCTTCGGCTTCGGTGTTGACCGTAACCTGAACATTGGTCACGTCGGGGAAAGCATCAAGGTTGAGTTTCGGCAAGATCATTACAGCACCGACCAAAATCGCCGCCAGCATCAAAACTACCATCAAGCGATGTCGTATCGCTCCGTCAATAATTGTATTCAGCATAATTTGTCTCCTAATCCCACCTCAGTGGTTGTGTACGGCAAAACCACTTTTCGCCAATTCCGACTGCACAAAAAATGCACCTTCGGTGACAACCCGAGTGCCTTCCGGCAAACCCTCTATCACGGTATGGTCCTCAATGTTGCGTAGCGTTTTGATCTCCTGCGGTTTAAATTCACCGGGCTTTGTTTCGACAAAAACCACCCAATCACCATCGGGAGAACGCAATACGGAGGACGTGGGAACGGCCAAATATTTCTGTTCATCTCCTGCTTGAATCCGTGTGTCCACATACATGCCGGGGTGCAAACGGTCTTCTTCATTATCTACTTCAATGCGAACACCAATCGTGCGGGTTTCTTCGTCCAGAAGATGGTGTTTTTGAACGACCTTGCCTTGCAACCAGCCGTTATCAGGAATGTGAACCCGCGCACCTGCGCCAACCTCAACGTCCTTGGCACGTTCCGGTGACAGACGGCTTTCCACCCATAGAGCGGATTCATTGACAATATCAAACAACACGCGGCCCGGTTCAATCAACTCGCCCTCAATAAAATCATCGCTGACAATGGTGCCGCTCTGCGGCGCAATAAGCTGAAATGATCCGGGAGTAACGCCCAGACCTTTTTCGTGCAGCACTTTAACCTGCTCTTTGGTCATACCGTAGGCCATGGCTTTAGCCCGCGCCTGTTCATCGGCAATTTTGGCTTCACTGTAACGTTTAGCAGAAACAGCCGATGAACCAAGTTGTTGCACGCGCCTCCATTCCTTATGGGCCACCTGCAATTCACCAATGGCTTCGGCCATTTCAACACCAGAAAGTGTGACAAGCGGCTGGCCTTTTTCAACAGTATCGCCCAGCTTGGCATGACGAGCCACAATCTGTGCCTCAATGCGCGGCGTAACCTTACTGCTCAGATAAGAATTAAGCGTGACCTCACCGGGCGCTTTAACCTCACCTTCCAGATTTTGCAGGGTTAAAGGCTCAACAAGAATGCCCGCCTCTTTTAGGGATTCAGGAGAAAGATCAACCCCACCGCGTTCTTCCTCTTCATCTTCCCCTTCATGGCCGCCTTCTTCATCTACGTGACTATCTTTTTTGCCATGATCTTCTTGAGCATCACCATGTTTTTCGCGATTAGCTTCCTCATGCCCATGGTCATCATCAGCAGCCATAACAGGATATGAGAAGGTTAAAGCTATCAATACGGTTAAAAATAATATGTGTCTCATTGTTGTTGTCCTGAATTTTGGATCCATTGTTCAGTTTTTCCTGATGCGGCTAGCCATGAAAACCACGATTGCCACACCTTGCTATGCAGTTCTTTGGCAGCGACTTCCGTATCCAGAGCCTGTTCAATCTGCACCAAATAATCAGTCGCGCTTAAATCTCCGACCTTGAATTTGAGATCAAGAATGTTAAACTGCTCAGTCAAGGCTTGCGCCCCGTTTTCCTGCCAGTTCTCCCACGCCCTTCTTGAAAGCTGATAAGCGCTGCGGCTGGCTAGCAGACGCGCTTTAGCGGCATGAAAGGCATTTTGCCCGGCTTTGGCCTCGGCAATCGCTTCCTGCTTCGCCACATCAACTTCAGCTCTGTAGGTTTTAAAGACATACAGCGGCACAGATACCGAAAAACCAATTTTACCGGCCCCAGCATCTTCCCCGCCCACAATGCTTATGGTGGGGTCAGGAAATCTATCCTTATTGGCTTGTGTGATGATTGATTTGGCGGCTTCCTCGCGGCTTTTCATGGCGCGAATGGCGGGAAGGTTCATAAGAATATCGTCTTCGCTTTCACCACTATCTGAAAACTCTGGCAGGGTTCCCGGTAAATCCGGCAGAGCAAAGCCGTTTTCCAGCGGAAAGCCTATGGCGGTATCAAGACCCTGCCTGCTTTCTGCCAGCGTTGTTCCCGCATCCGCCTGCTCAATCAAGGCTTCGGATAAGGCCAGTTGAGCAAGGTTATACTCGCTCTGGTCAATATCACCCGCTTTAAAGCCCTTCTCGACCAACCCCACGAAACGCTCCATCAGGCTTGAACGTTGCGCCGCCAATCCGAAAATATCCTTTGCAGCCCTGTTGTCCGCCAAAGCCGACAACACACCCACAGCGATATTTTGTCGTGTCCCATCACGTTCTGCGGAAGCAGCCAGCAATTCAAACTCAGCGGTCTTTCCTGATGAGCGGAATTTACCGCTCCAATCAATTGTCTGGCTTACACCAAGCAGCATGGTTTT
>CAXBFT010000119.1:0-6614 GCA_963974945.1 uncultured Alphaproteobacteria bacterium | reverse complement strand
CTATTATCGTACCGCGCGACCCTAAACCCTTTGATTTCATGGAAAGTGCAAAAGATGTTGGGCAAATTCTGTCTAATCTTGCCATTACATCCGTCTTTATTGATGACATTCGGGATTGATACGATAGAATTGGTCTCATGAGTATAGGGCAGAAAAAATTTCCATTATTTTCAATCATAACCGTCAATCTTAACCATTTAGACGGGCTGAAACGCACATGCGAATCGGTTGAAAGTCAGGTTTTCACGGATTACGAGTGGATTGTTGTTGATGGAGCCTCCACAGATGGCAGTTTTGACTTCTTACATGAAAGGCGTAAAGAGGCCAATAAGGAGGCAAAGCCATTTTCCTTCACGTCTGAAGTGGATAAGGGCATTTATGATGCGATGAATATAGGGGTGCAGCGCGCATGCGGGCGCTATTTGATCTTTATGAATGCAGGGGATTGCTTCGCCAGTTCAAAAACGCTGGAAATTATCGCACCGCATACCGAAAAAAAGCCTGACTTCATCTATGGCGATGCTCTGGAAACTCAAAAAAATAATACAAAGCCCCATTATAAAGAAGCACGCCAATATAAAGAAATGCCGTGGGGCATGTTTACCCATCATCAGGCTATGATTTATAGCCGCCTGAAGGTACGCGATTGGCAAATGCATTATAGCTTACTCTATAAAATAGCGGCGGATTATGATTTTACGGCACGTTTTTTACTCAACGCGAATAAAATCATATATATCAAACAGCCTATATGCCTGTTCGAACATGGCGGAATATCACAGAAACAGGCTTTTAAAGGGCGACGCGAGCAATATGTGATTCGTGAAAAGCTTGAAATGCTCCCTCAAGCAAAAAATCTGGGAATTTTTATCGCTCAAAGCATTGGATGGCATATAAAAGCCATTTCACCATCGCTTTATGATGTTCTAAAAGCTCTTCTGACCAAAAAACAATAATGCGCGCGGCTCAGGGCAAAGGACAAACCGCCTTTACCGTCCAAAAACCCGCCCCGTAACACATAACAATGTAAGAAAACAATATAAGGTCGCAGGGCGAACCCACGCAAAACCGTCTTTAATGCCTGTCGCCACGCCACGGGATCAGGTGGATAGAGATCATGGCGAATCATCTGTGCCTCCCATTTGGCATATCTTTCGTGCCGCGCTTGCCATGCCGTTTGGTCATCATAAGCATAATGCAAAAGCGGCGTTTTAATCTGCCCGATTTGATCGGTGTTATTCTTGCGAACCGGTTGATAATGTCCCTCCATCTCGCCCATACCATCAATATTAAGGTCATTAACAATTGGAAAAGCCATCTTTCGGCGATCAAATAAGGCTATCTTATTATTTACCATCCCATGCGACAGCGCTCGTCCGTCAAAAATATAACGCCCACGCATAAAGAACCCGCATTGATGGGGAGTGCCTTGGGCAAAGATAGACCGGATTTTTGCAATGATTTCAGGTGTTAAGACCTCATCTGCATCAACCCAAAACACCCAGTCATAGGAAAAGGCAAGCGTATCCAGACACCATTGACGTTTTTTTGGATATGCGCCATTCCAAGTAAAATTTACAATTTCTGCGCCCATATGGCGGGCGATGGCAACGGTACGATCGGTGCTATACGAATCAACGACCATGATATGGGCAAAATCAACAAGAGAGGATAAGCATCGAGCAATATTAGCTTCTTCATTCTTTGTGGTAACAATCACAGAGACGGGAATTTTATCCATGCCTGCGCATTCCATGAATAATAAAACCAAGAAGCAAACCAACACATAAAAATATGGGGTAAATCAAATACGAATCAGGCCATTTCGGGTGTGCGGAGACTGAGGCAGGCTCCACGATACTGGCGGCGAAGGGCTGATCAAGGGAAACCATCATTTTTAATCGCTCTTGCTCCATCAATAATTCGGCAAGGTTACGCCTATGATCGGGATTGCTCACTGTAGAAAGTGCATTATTCAGATAAATAATACGCTCGCTCACCTCACGTAAGATACGGGCGCGGATAATTTCATCGGCGATTCGGTGAATACGCGTAATCATCGTGATCGAAAAATCTTTATTCGGATGATAATAGGTTAATTTCCGCAAAGGCGAGCCACTAACAGGTTCTAAACGGACGCGTTTTTGTAAATATTCCGAGAGGCTCTGCGCATTCCATTGTTTTTCAACGGATGAAAGCGTAAAGGGACGATCAAAAGCAAGTGATTCAAGCACTTTATCATCATTCATCAAAATTGATGCCACGGATGCCCCATCATAAATATGTTCAAACCGAAGGAAAGCTGCAGAGTTTTGTAAATCATTGGGCTGTACTTGGCCCGATCCCTCAGAAATAGATGAGGACATATGAAGCCCCTGCCCCATGGGAATGGCGGGCGCAAGAATCATTTCTGCACGATAAAACGGATTGGCTGTGTTGATAAACACAAAGGCAAGTATCATCGAAAAAACAGCGCATACCGCCATATAAACCTTTGCCCGCCATACATCGCGTAAAACATCAAATAATGTTTTCTCCGATGATATGTCAGGTGTTTGGCTCATAGACTTATCCCTCTTCATCACTTATACGCGTTTTAGGGAGGCTAAAATGCAGGATGATATAGGCAAGCAATGCCGATAGAATTGATCCGATGAGAATTCCCAAACGATCACCGCTGAAGAAATCACCACCACTATGCTCAAACGCTAGACCTGCGATAAAGAGACTCATCGTAAAGCCGATTCCACAAACACAAGCCACGCCCGTAAGCTGCGCCCATGTAATATCCTTTGGTAAACGCACAAGCTTTAACCCAACAGCCGCGCCAACAAACAGCATGACCCCTAAAGGCTTACCGATAAATAAACCACCAATAATCCCAAGTGTGACTGGATGTATAATATCGGCAGGCGACATATTCCAAAATACTAATCCTGCATTGGCAAAGGCAAAGATTGGCAAAATGGCAAATGCCACTGGACCATGTAAATTATGTTCTAAACGACGGAGCGGTGATTTCCCTTCGGGATCGCGCATTGGAATACAAAATGCAATCAAAACCCCCGCCAATGTAGCATGTATGCCGGATTTAAGAACAAAAACCCACAAGATGATTCCCAATAAAATATAGGCCGATGTATTCATCACACCCAATCGATTTAGAATAATGCCCAATGATAACGCACCGCCGCCAATCATCAGAGCAAAGAAAGACAAATCACCGGAATAGAAAATAGCAATAATGATAATCGCAGCCAAATCATCAAAAATCGCAAGCGTAAGCAAGAAAACCTTGAGCGCCGTAGGCACACGCGCACCGAATGTTCCAAGTAAGGCAAGCGCAAAAGCAATATCCGTCGCCACAGGAATCGCCCAGCCATCAATCGCCACAGGATTATTCCAGTTAATATATGCATAAATCCCAGCCGGAACGATCATCCCGCCCAAAGCACCGAACCCCGGCAAAATAACTTGAGAGACTGAGGATAGCTCCCCTTCTAAAAACTCTCTTTTGATCTCTAAGCCGATCAGAAAAAAGAAAATTGCCATCAAACCATCATTAATCCAAAGCAGCATTGGCTTGCTGATCCCAAAATCACCGATTTTAACGGTCACTTTAGTATCTAAAATTAGATTATAGACACCCTCCATCGGTGAATTTGCAAGAATCATAGCAAAGACAGATGCCACCAAAAGTAATATACCGCCTGTCGATTCCATTTTCATGAAGTCACGTATCGCGCGGCTTATACGTGGGGGGATAATCTGATCTTGCATTGTTTTGTCCTAATAAATATTTTCAAAGCATCATTGATTTCCACCCGATATACGGAAGAAAAAATAAAAATGACATACATAATTTAATGAAAACGACTATAACATACAGGGCTAAGCTGCCAAGTCATCTTTGACTGTTTCCCATGCACAAAGCATCCATGCATCCATGGCCGCCTTTGGCGTATAAATTTCACGAGCCTGCATTGCCCCCTGATGCGCAGCGATCCATAAATCGCTATTCTGACGTAAATCAGTAATAGCCTGCGCCAAGCCTTTCGCATCACCATTGGCCAAAACCGCTCCGGCCTGAAAATCATTGATGACTTGCGCCGTTTCACAGTTTTTTGGGCCGACAAAAATACAAGGGCGCGCCACAGCCAAAGCGGAATAAAGCTTTGACGGAACAACAAAGCCTTCGGCCTTATCTTTTAGACTGATCAAATGTACATCGCCACTTTCCATCATTTCACGCAAGCGTGATAAGGGTTGTGGAGGAAGAAGGCGGATATTATCAATGCCACGTTTTGCTCGTTGCTCAGCAACTCGATCAAATTTTTGGCCTTTTCCTACAAAAACAAATTCAATATCGCTCTGCTCTTTTTCAAGGATTTCGGCGGCGTTCAATATGGTTTCCACCGTATGTACGCGCCCAATATTACCTGCATATAAAACGCGAAAACGACGATCGGATTTAATTTGCTTATCAAACGGGCGCACCATCGTTTCATCAGCGTGCTGATACGGCGTTCCTGTCACTTCTAACGCTTGTGGATCCGTTAGTTCAACATCCGGCCAGTTTGGAATCATTGCAATTTTTTGCATATCTACCCCATCATCTTCCAGATATTTAACCATACAACGCCCATTAACCACCACCACATCACATCCATTCATGGCGTGGCGGCGTAAGGCGGTGAACCATCTCATCAGAAAATTAGGAATACGCATCTGCAACGCGGGCATGACTTCGGGATACATATCCTGGCACCAATTGATATGGCGGCTTTTCTTGTACTTTGCGATGAATGCCCCAGCCGTTGCCAATAAAGGCGGATCGGTCATTGTCACCAGCAGATGGCGTGGCTTAAGGCGCATGGCCACAAAAAACATTTTAAGCCATACCCACATATAAGAAATGATATTCTTTGGCTTTTCCGGCCCCTTCACCCAAATAATGCGCACACCTTCCGCGCGCTCCTCACCGGCACGTGATCCCGATGTAATCACCGTGACGTGCCACCCTTCGCGCGCAAGTGTACGAGCCAGATCCTTAAGGACTCTGCCCGTTGCGCCGCGCACAGGTGGATAAACGCGGTTCATAAATAATATGGTCGGTCTACGCATTACACATTCAAATTAATCGAGGTTAAAAGTTGATTGACGAAAGTATACCAGAGATCCTGAAATCAGTAAAAGCACCAATCCAAAATCAAGAGATTTAAAGCTTGCATAGAGGCTTAAGTCAATCAAAATCGGCGCGGATAATGCCAACCCAAACACAGGATGACGCAAGATAACACGAACCAACCGCTCTAAAAGCCCCAATATATAAGCGATACAGAATATAACCCCCAACATACCTGTTTTCAATAATATAGTAGAGAAAAAATTATGTGTAAAATTCACGCGCAAGCCTCCAACGGCAGGAGAATTAAACTGCCCGCCCCACCCAATGCCAAAAAGAAAGGTCATTGGATCGGCGCGCATAATATCCCAAACAGCGGCAAATTCCTGCGGACGCATATTCAATCCGACCTTTTGTGTTTTTACCCACAAAGGATCAAATAGTGCGGAGAAGGATAACCCAACCAATAAAATTGCTATGCCGCCCATCAACATCATAGCAATAGCCCGCGCAGGCGCACGCACAAAAAAATACCCGCATATCATCAGGGTATAAAGAGCAACTGCACCAAGGCTAGCGCGTTGCAAGGTCAACGCCATCGCTGCAAGAGGCAATAAAGACAACGCCAACATACCATAAAATATGATCACATTACGCGCTATTACGCCCTGCATTATAATATGCATCGCGCCACCAATAAGCAGCAAACAAGTGAATAAAACAGTCGGCATATTCTCAAGATATAAGAGCTCATCCCCGCACCAAATTGGACAATCTGCAATAAAACGCATAACCAATGAGCGCAAAGAAAACATCATTCCAATGACCATTATAGCACATACGATAGAGCGAAAATAATAAGGGCGCGCACGAAGTACAGGCAACAAAAAAAGGGGTAGAAATAAAAAAAAGAAAGGTACAACATCCCGCAAAACAACACGAGATTCATTTCCGTACGCCACCCCCAAGCATAGCGGAAAAGAAAGGCCATAGATCAACATAACTTGCCCCGCACTCTTCCAAAAGCGTACACGTACAGAATGAGACGTATGGTACAAAAACGCGTCACGCGCACGGCCAATCCCAATAGCCAAAGCCAGTAAAACGAAGATAAAAACCTCGGCTGTTCCGATTTGATCGGGTGTCGGAGACCCAAAAATTGCGTAAACGATACAGGCAGTAAAAAGGCAAATTGTACGATAATCATAACTGTCGATTTGCACAGGAAAACGATAGCGTGACACATGGTCTATATGAAGTGCCTCCATCTATCCCCCCATCAGAATTTTGCGCCACATATTCATCGCAACCAAAATCATAAACATTGCAAAGAATGTTTTTAAGGCTTTTACATTCATCTTATGCGCCGCTCGCGCGCCAAGGGGCGCAACCATAACACTGACCGGAATAATCCCCACCCATGCCAAAAGATTAATATAGCCGAGTGAGAATGGCGGCAACCCCTCCTGCCCCCAACCAATCATAATAA
>CAXBFT010000118.1:0-6652 GCA_963974945.1 uncultured Alphaproteobacteria bacterium | reverse complement strand
CGGGCCTTTGGGCTATGCGGAGTGTCAATGGGCGGATGTAACGCAATGGATTGCTGTGGATCATTCAATGGCCAAAAAATGGGCAACACAGGAGGCGCAAGGTATTTCAAATGACGCATTTTTTAGTGTTATTGCGGCCCCATCCTATAATGGTCATGGAGCAAGTATCGCAGTGAAACGTATTGAGCCTTTTGATAATAAAGCCCAGCATGAGTGGAAAAATAAATCTGATCGCATCATGTATAATGGTATTGAACTTGATTAGGTTGGCGTCGTTTTTACCTTCTCTATATATAATATAAAAAAACGGCAAGATATTTCCTGCCGTTTTAGATGGAAGATATTAATTTTATTTATGCGGCTTTTATAGTGCTTGTTTCTTTTGCGCGGCCGTATTTGGCAATAAAATGGCCAAAGATTTCTATAGATTTTAGAATATTGGGGGCGTGTTTTTCAATAAAGTTACATCATAATCACATCCTGATAAGCGCAAAGTAAGAACATCTCTTGCCGCGCCAAATGCGTGACCGGGCAGGGTGGCAAGGTTATATTCATTCAGTAATAATTCGTGAATATCCTGTGATGTTTTAATGTTATTCGATGCAAAGTCTTCGCGGAATGGTGAAAAGTCAGGATAATTATAGAATGCGCCCTGAACCATTGGTGCGATAATGCCATGATTTTGCAGGCCTTGCGCGATGGTTTGGTTCATCAATTTATGTATCTCGGTGCAGGCCTTGATATGATCTTCAATATCTTGATGACGTTTATATGCCTCAACACAGGCTTTTTGAATGGGGGATGGGGTGCAAGACCATGTTTCACTCGCGATATTGCGCATGGCTTGGTGCAATCCTGTGGCGGCCTTAGGGATAAAGCCAACACCAACGCGCCATCCACCAAGCGACAGGTGTTTAGATAGCCCTGTTGTCACCGCCGTAATATGCTTTGCCATAGGCGCGCAAGAGCGATATTGCCCATCAAAGCTAACGATGCCATAAATTTCATCAGAGATAATGAAAATATTTTCCTCTTCGCACACGTGCACAATATCTTTCAGATTATCCGTGGGAATAGTGAGGCCGGTTGGATTATTGGGGGCGTTAATGATGATTTTAGTTGGATTTTTACCCCGCATACGTGCTTCGATAATAGTCTGTTTGAAAATTTCAGGATCAATAATATAACCGTCATCATTTAATATAGTTGGCACTTTGATCACTTCCGTGCGCAGCATCTCCGCTTGAGGGGCATAACTCACCCAACTTGGCACAGGCATAAGAAGATCACCATCAATCGCCATTTGTAGCGCATAGAGGATGAGCTTGCTTCCCGGTGCGATAACAACATCGCAACTATCCACATAATCACTGCCGTGAATATCACGGTAATAGTCTTTAACAACTTCTGTAAGCTCTTGCATGCCGCCAACTTTTTGATATTCAGTGCGGTGTACTTCGCTCGCTAAAGCCTCTTGCAGGCGCTTTGGCGCAGGAAACGGAGATTCTCCAAAACCCATATGGTAAACAGTTTCGTTATTGTTGCGCTTTTCATGTACAAGGTCATTTGCCCATAAAGTTGGCGACTGAGGCACGTTTTCTATGTTGTCGGCCAGTTTTATCATCTTATATATCTCCGTGTTAAATGATGATGCTATGCTACATTGGTAATTTTATGGATGGTTTGGTTTTTGTCTTTATGTTTGCGGATATGGTCGAACATATCTCCGCCAAATTGTTGGATAAGAGTTGAGACGAGGCCACTGTATTTTTGATGATCCGCTTTTCTTGAATCATACAGAATGCGGTCTTCATAACCTGAAATCCATAAGGCATCGGGGTTACGTTTGGCGATGATAAGGTCACCTTGTGTACGTGCTTCATGCGGGGATCGGTGAGATTTGAAAATCACTAAACCATCACCAACCAACTCCTTTAAGGCAATTTGTAGAGCCATAGGAAGAATATCAAAATCCGTTGTTTGCTCGGTTATTGGATCTATAACACTTACAATTTCCATTTTTCCCCATTCTGTGGACATGGCAAATCGTGATCTGGCTGTATCAGAGAGGCCTTTCATCACGCTGTTATGCAGATGCCATGCTTCCTCTATTGGCATGGAAAAGGCCTTATGCCCTTCGATGTCGCGACCTTGGAAGATGTATTTGGGGCGGATACCCATGCGGCGACATTCTTCGTGTAGTATGCGCAAGGATGCCTCATCATCATTTACCTTTAAGATGACTGGTGTTTGATTTTCAATCGTCATAAAGCTCAAAGAAAGCATGTTTTCAACAGCGGCCTTTGAAATATCCATCCATTTATACCCCGGGCCGTTTTCATTGGGGATATAGTTATTATCTTTATCACGTATGAGGAATTCATCGGGATGCGTGAAATGCGAGACAATATTCATATGCATATGCGGAAATTCATCATGGATAAGGCGGAAGGTATCGGCCATGGCCAGATCAAAACGTTCAGGTCGGAAGGCAATTTCTTTTGTACCAAAACGCAAGATATTAACGCCGGCCTGTCCCGCAGCTTTGGCAAAACGGTAAAGGGTGCGATTGGGCAGAACCATGATATCTCCACCAGAGAGTAAAAGCTCTCGTATGGGGTAGCGACGCTCGCCACTTTCGGGATCAATGCCTTTATTTTCTTCTATCGTCTTATTGTATTTTAAAATGTAATTGCGCAATTCTTCGGGGCGGACGCTGACTTTTCCCGTATCTTTATTAAATAAATCGAGGCGATAGCAGTATCGGCAATGCGCCGAACATGTTGGTGATGCATAACCCAGTACAATTTCATCGTATTTATGTAGTAATTTTCCATGAAGGCTGTTGCTGCCCGGGGTGAATTTCATTTGATTGGAAGGGTCTTTTGCGCCCTCTAATGAAAAAACCTCGTTCAGGCGCGGTAGGATAAGCGCTGCAATAGCTAGGCTTGGAGGCATTTTAGGGACTAGGATATTCCCCTTATCATCTTGTAATTCTTCACCAATGACTAGGGCTTGATAATGCGGGTTTGTTCCGAACATCATACGCTTATCAACGCCTGATTTTTTCATATTATCATATTCATCAGTGGTATATATTTCTTTGAGCATTTGATCGACGCGTTCATGCGTGAAGCGTCCGCGTAATGGGCGCACATGGCGCATATGTGTTTTGGGTACGTCGGTATCACGGCTTGTAATTTTGTCTTGAATGTCCATTTTTCTCTCCCGATTTGTGTTGAGCGTTGCGGTCGCGATCTTGATTTTTGGTTGTGAGAAAACAGGGGGCATATCCTGTGTCCATATGTCAGGAATCTATGGTTTCGAACAATAAAATGCAATAAAAAAATAATATAAACCATTGTTATAAAATGATTTTTCTTGTGCGGCGCAATATAAGGATATGGTGAAGTATATATTTGTCTACGTTTTATAAGGGGTTAGGTTATGGATATTTAATTTCGCATATGCGTCATAACACGAATGAATATGATAGGTTTTTATATGGGCTATGTGCATGACCCGGTATGCATGTGTGGATGGGGAAGAGCATAAAATATTAAAGTCGATTAAGATTTTCTCTTTATCTTTTTCATATTTTCGTTAAAACACGGGGTGCATAAGATATTTCATCGTAATGATGGATGAATGAGAAGAAAGGGATTTTAGATATGACAGCAATTATTGATATTCACGCACGCCAGATTTTGGATAGCCGCGGTAATCCAACCGTAGAGGTTGATGTGCAATTGGAAACAGGCGCACTTGGCCGTGCGGCCGTGCCATCGGGCGCATCAACGGGCGTGCATGAGGCGGTTGAGCTTCGTGATGGTGATAAAAGCAAATATCTTGGTAAAGGTGTTCAAAAGGCTGTTGAATTTGTGAATACAGAGATTTTTGAAGCGTTGGTCGGCGTTGATGCAGAAGAGCAAATGTATATTGACCGCCTGATGATTGAACTTGATGGAACAGAAAATAAAGGTCGTTTAGGCGCGAATGCAATTTTGGGCGTATCTTTGGCAATTGCAAAAGCAATGGCAGCAGAGCTTAGCACGCCGCTTTATCGCTATATTGGCGGAACATATGCGCATATCCTGCCTACACCAATGATGAACATCATTAATGGTGGCGCACATGCGGATAATCCGGTTGATATTCAGGAATTCATGATTATGCCTGTTTCTGCCGAAAATTACAGTGATGCCCTTCGCGTTGGCGCGGAAGTGTTCCATGCGTTGAAAAAACAGCTTTCTGCAGCTGGATATAATACCAATGTTGGTGATGAGGGTGGGTTTGCCCCTGCAGTTAAATCATCGGATGAGGCACTTGATTTCATTATGAAATCTATTGAAGCTGCTGGTTATAAGCCTAAGGAAGATGTTGTGATTGCCTTGGATTCTGCTTCTACAGAGTTTTATAAAAACGGAAAATATGAGCTTGAAGGTGAGGGTAAGAGCCTGACATCTGATGAGATGGTTGCATATTATACTGATCTTTGTGATCGCTATCCGATTGTGTCCATCGAAGATGGCTTGGCCGAAGATGACTGGGCGGGTTGGACCGCGTTAACCGCGGCTCTTGGTGATCGTGTACAGCTTGTCGGGGATGATTTATACGTGACCAACGCAAAACGCCTTAAACGCGGTATTGCAGAAAAAGCGGGTAATGCGGTTCTTGTGAAGGTGAATCAGATCGGAACATTGAGCGAAACGCTTGAAACAATTGAAATGGCCAAAAAAGCAGGCTTCGGAATTATCCTTTCTCATCGCTCTGGTGAGACAGAAGATTCAACCATTGCGGATCTGGCTGTTGCGACTAATGCGGGGCAGATTAAAACCGGTTCTTTATCGCGCTCAGACCGTATTGCAAAATATAACCAACTCCTTCGTATTGAGGAAGAACTTGGCGAAGAGGCAAAATACTACGGTGATAGCTTTTTTCGCGCACCGTTGAAGTAATCTGCCTGTTTTAAAATTTTATAAAATGCCCGAATATTTAATGCGATATTCGGGCATTTTTGTTACTGTGCGATTTATGACCAAGAATGATGAGTACAGGCAGTATAATAAGATAAAAGTGTATTTCTTCTTTGCCGCGCTTTTGATCGGCTTGCCCGCGCTCATGTCCTTATACAAGGGGCATAGCGGTCGGGTGTTGGTGGCAACGCGTGATATGCCCAAAGACAGCTATTTCAGCGAGGCTGTGATCTATATTTTCGATCACTCAATCTGGGGTGCGCAAGGTATTATTCTTAATCGTCCTATGGATAAGGCCGATCAGGATAAGTATCAGGCAGGGGATGATGATATTTTGCCGGCTCATATTGGTGGCCCTGTTGGTTTTCCCAATATGCGCCTTATCGCCGTGCATCGCGCAAATGCGGCATCACCTTGGCGTGCGCAACGCTTATATATAGGCTTTGAAAATGATAAGGATTGGCTTTTGCATGATGATGCGCAAACGGGTGTTGTCGGCTTGTTTTTGGGTTATGTCGGATGGGCTCCGCGGCAATTAGAGGCAGAAATTAACCATGGTGTTTGGCGCGTTTTGGATGCGGATGATGTGTTAGGTTTGTCTGTGCCGAATGAGGCGCTTTGGGCGGATTTGATTCGCGTGCAAAAATAATTTCAAATGCGCCCTGTGGATAAAAACTTATATATATGAGTCGTTTAGCGCCGGTTGTTCTTTATATGTTCCTCGTAAGCCATTGAGTCCAATACATTTTTTAGCTTGATCCACAGGCTGCAATGTGATTCTATAACCCTATGAGAACACTGGCTGATATTCGTATTCATCTTCGCCGCAACTTGCCTTTATTGGTGGGGATGTCGCTGTGCTTATATTTTTCATACCATGGTGTGTTTGGTGAGCGCAGTTACGCGCGCCTTAGCACTCTTGAAAATACCCTGCATATTAAGTCAATGCGGCTTGCGGCTCTGGATGCGCGCCGTAGTGATCTGGAAGATCGCGTTATGTTGATGCGTCCCGACACTTTATCTGCCGATATGGTGGATGAGCAGGTTCGGCACATTTTAGGGTATCAATCAGAAGATGAAATTGCTCTTCTTGGTAATTAAGTTGCAAAAAAGTCTCTTTTCATAATTTTTTCTTTTTATTACAATATGTTGCGGCGCACAAAAAGCCTTTTTTCTCTAGCTATTGATTTTAAAATGGTGTAGCAAGGAAACGATAATTATCCGTATAATACGTGGTAGCGCATAAACGTTGCCATATTTCAGGAGGTTTTGGTTTAGTGGTGTCTTCATCAAAAACAAAAAAAACAACAGGTTCAAAGCCTGTATCTGGTCGTTCAAACTCAGCATCTGTAGAAGAGCTCAAAACTCTTTATTCCGAAATGTTGATGATTCGTCGTTTCGAGGAAAAAGCAGGGCAGCTTTATGGTATGGGCTTAATTGGTGGGTTTTGTCACCTTTATATCGGGCAAGAAGCCGTTGTAACGGGGATTTCTTCTGTACAGGAGGAACAAGACACGGTTGTAACATCTTATCGTGACCACGCGCATATGTTGGCTTGTGGAATGGATCCGAAGGGTATTATGGCCGAGCTTACAGGGCGCATTGATGGGTATTCACGCGGCAAGGGCGGCTCAATGCATATGTTCTCTCTGGAGAAAAATTTCTTCGGCGGGCAT
>CAXBFT010000117.1:0-6671 GCA_963974945.1 uncultured Alphaproteobacteria bacterium | reverse complement strand
AGGAGAGCGTAATAATGAGCCAATTAACAATATATCCTGATCATGCCCCCGAAACAATTATACTTGATACGCAAGACGGCGAAGAAATTGCTGCGGCACTTCATAAGATTGATGTCAGTTTTGAGCGTTGGCAGACCCAAGCGCCTTTGCCTGATGGTGCGAATGATGATGATGTTATGGCGGCCTATGCCAAGGATATTGAACGGTTAAAGGCCAAGAGCGGCTATCAATCAGTTGATGTGATCCGCCTGTCTTCCGATCATCCACAAAAAGTCGCTTTACGTGAAAAATTTTTGAGTGAGCATACCCATAGCGAGGATGAGGTGCGTTTCTTTGTCGAAGGGTCGGGGGTTTTTTACTTGCGCGTGGATAACAAGGTTTACATGACGCTTTGTACCCGCGGGGATTTGATCAGTGTCCCAACAGGGGTGAGGCATTGGTTCGACATGAGCCAAAATCCGCATCTGACCTGCATTCGTTTATTTACATCAAAAGAGGGTTGGGTCGCAGATTATACGGGTGATAAAATTGCCGATGACTTCCCAAAATATAACATAGAAGAAAAGGCTGTCTAAATTATGGATCAGGAAATTAAAGTTATCGTGACTGATATTGAGGGGACAACCAGTGCCTTGTCTTTTGTGAAAGACACATTATTCCCTTATGCTTATCGTCATTTACCCGATTACGTCTGGGATAACGAAGCCGAGATTGCGGACTTATTAGAGGCTGTGCGTGAGGAGGAGAAGAACCCTGATCTGAGTATGGAAGAGGTGGTAGAGGTTTTGCTGCGCTATATTGAGGAAGACCAAAAGATCACACCGCTGAAAACATTACAGGGCATGATCTGGGAGCGGGGATATAAGAATGGTGAATTAATCGGGCATATTTATGATGATGCGCTGGAGGGGTTAAGGCGTTGGAAGGATCAGGGGATTGACCTTTATGTTTATTCATCAGGTTCTGTGCCTGCACAAAAATTATTGTTTTTTCATACGAAGGCAGGCGATTTAACGCCTATGTTCTCGGGTTATTTTGATACAACAATTGGCGGTAAAAAAGATGTGAGATCGTATGAGCGTATCGTCGAGAAAATAGGCGTTGAACCTGCGCATATTCTGTTCCTTTCTGATAGTACGGATGAAATCGCTGCGGCCTCTGATGCGGGAATGAATGTTATTATTCTGGATAGAGAGAAAACATTATTTGATGCATTGGGATATGACGTTGTTGCGGAATTTACCGGTATTTTGAACGAGGCCGTGATTGAGGCATAAGGGGTTTTTACTATGAAAATAGATAATGTGCATTATAGGTCTATTTCTTTGAATGATGATGGTTGGTCTGTGCGTATATTTGACCAACGCGCTTTACCGTGGGAATTGGTGCATGTCAATCTTACTACAATGGCGCAGGCGGCTTTGGCAATTTCAGAAATGTGGACGCGCGGTGCGCCTTTGCTTTCTGCCGTTGGCGCATATGGACTTGCACTTGCCATGCGTGAGGATTGTTCGGATGCGGCGCTTGATGCATCTTATGCGACATTGCTTGCGACGCGCCCGACGGCGGTCAATTTGCGTTGGGCTTTGGATGAGATGAAGCGTGCCGCGGCCAGTGTGCAGGGCGATGCACGTATTGCTGCCGCCTATGCCAGAGCCGGTGAAATTTGTGATGAGGATGTTGAAATTAATCGCAGTATCGGTTTAAGCGGTTTGCCTTTGCTGCGTAAGATGGCGGCGGAAAAGAATGGCGCGCCTCTTAATATCCTGACTCATTGTAATGCGGGGTGGTTGGCAACGGTAGATTATGGGACAATTACATCACCTATATATATGGCTCATGATGAGGGTATTCAAATCCACGTCTGGGTTGATGAAACCCGCCCACGAAATCAGGGGGCTTTGCTGACCGCATTTGAATTGCAACAACATGGCGTGCCGCATACGGTGATTGCCGATAATGCGGGCGGGCATCTCATGCGTGAGGGGCAGGTTGATTTATGCCTTGTCGGTACGGATCGCGTTACGCGAAACGGTGATGTCTGCAATAAGATCGGTACATATTTAAAGGCGTTGGCAGCAAAGGATAATAATGTGCCGTTTTATATTGCCTTGCCATATCCCACCATTGATTATGCGATGGAAAGTGGTGATCTTATCCCGATTGAGGAGCGCAGCGCGCGTGAGGTCACGCATATGACGGGTTTAAGCAATGCAGGCAAAGTTGAGGAATTTCAAATCACCCGCTCTGATGCGGCGAATCCCGCCTTTGATATTACGCCTGCGCGCTTGGTCACTGGCTATATTACAGAGCGCGGCATCCTTGAAAAAGTTTGTAATGGTACAAAAGATGAGCCGGTTTTTATGCGCGATGTGGCTTAATTTTAAAAATGTTTTGCATATAGATGCATTTATTGGTTAGAATAACCGTAATCAATAAAATTGTGGGAATGTAGATAAATGTTAATGCAAGGGTTCAATCAGGAAAGTGGCGCAACGCAAGATCAGGATTATATCCAGGCTTTGCTGAATGATCCTAATGGCAAAAATTTGGACATGCTCTCCAACATAATGGGTGATCGTTCAAATGAAGCAGTACTAGCTGAATATGCGGAAACAGCACGTTCTTTGGCTGGTGGTAGAGGCGGCGATGCTCAAGTATTGGCGCAAGATGCCGATGAAGCTGTTGAACGTTTTTCAGGAAGCAGAGAATTTAATATCAGCGCGTTTGAACGTATTGAAGATAAGATTGAGGCTATTGTTGACCTTAATCATGGAGAGATCGATGATTGGAGCGTTGATGATGCATTGATCTTGGCTGTGCCTAATGATGAAAATACCGCGCCGATGCCTGAAATTTCCTATATCCTTGAGCAAGACGACCCGCAAATGGCAATTATGGCTATTGCCGCGGATCTTGCTGCGCGTGGCGTTGATATGGATGATATAGACCGTGCGATGACGGCGGGTAATGATTTTGATGTTTTGAATGAATTGGTGCAAATCGCAGACGATAATGATCTTGATGACGTCGCCAATTTTGGTAAGAATATTCAGCAAGGCTTTGCGGATATGGGCGTAGCGCAAGCTATGGTCTATGCTGCTCCTGAGGTTCAGGTTCCAGAATTCAAAATCGATGAACCGATCTTTAAACCTGAAGAACAGCGCCCCGTTTTTGGTGCAATGGCTATGGGCTAACGTTTATCTTGCTCGGGGTTTTGTAGAATAAAATAATTTTCCTTGATTTGTGTATAGGGATTGATTATGTTCCGCCAGTTAGTGTGGAAGACTTTCTCATGCTTAAGACCATATGAGAGCCGTACCACAAACTCCATTACCATTATTTTTTTAAGATAATGGGCCATATGTATAAAGGAGAAAAACAATGGCAAAAAAAGTTTCGGGTTATATTAACCTGACAATTATAGGCGGTGGCGCAAACCCATCTCCACCAGTTGGTCCGGCTTTGGGTCAACGCGGCGTGAATATCATGGAATTCTGTAAGGCGTTTAACGCAAAAACAGAAGACCAAAAAGGTATTCCTATTCCGGTGGTGATTACAGTTTACGAAGACCGTTCATTCACATTCATAACAAAAACACCGCCAGCAAGCTATTTCTTGAAGCAAGCAGCGAAATTGAAAAGCGGTTCTAAGACACCTAGTCGTGAAATCGTTGGTCAGGTTCGTAAATCTCAGATCAAAGAAATTGCAGAAAAGAAAATGCCAGATTTGAATGCGCATGACATTGATGCGGCGATGAAAATCATTGAAGGTTCAGCTCGTTCTATGGGCATCGAAGTCGTGGAGGGTTAAAAAATGGCTAAAATCAGTAAAAAATCAAAAATACATGCGACTAAAGTTGATCGTGAAAAATTGTATGACGTAAACGACGCACTTAAAATTCTTAAAGAATGTGCAAAAGATCGTAAATTTGATGAAACAATCGAGATTTCTATGAATCTTGGTGTTGATACAAAACATGCAGATCAGCAGGTTCGTGGTATGGTTTCTTTGCCAAATGGAACTGGTGCAACTGTGCGTGTTGCAGTATTTGCGCGTGACGAAAAAGCAGCGGAAGCAAAAGCGGCTGGTGCGGACATCGTTGGTGCGGAAGACTTGCTTGAGAAAATTCAGGGCGGCACAATTGATTTCGATCGTTGTATTGCAACACCTGATATGATGGGCTTGGTTGGACGTGTAGCAAAGGTTTTGGGACCAAAGGGCATGATGCCTAACCCGAAATTGGGTACTGTAACACCAAATGTAGCGCAAGCTGTTAAAGATGCGAAAGGCGGTTCTATTGAATTCCGCGCGGAAAAAGCCGGTATCGTGCATGCACGTGTTGGTAAAGCGTCTTTCGATCAAAAAGCTCTTGCGGAAAACATTGCGGCATTTATCGATGCGATCAGACGTGCGCGCCCAACTGGTGCAAAGGGAACATTCATCTTGAAAGTATCTTTGACATCAACAATGGGTCCGGGTCTTAAAGTTGATTTAGCGACAGCAGAAAAAGCGGCTTAAGTCTCTTTTTATCTATATGATTTTGAAAAAGTCCTGCTGCGAAGTGGGGCTTTTTTACTTTTTGTACTTTATTTTATAAAAATCACTTGACGATAGTGTTGAAAGCCTTTAGAAGTCGGCTCGTTGAATTGGTTACCTGTCAGGGATTGTTGGCGTATGTAAGTCCAGCATAGATAGAGTAAGAGTTGACCTTGTGAATGGTTCTTTCTTGTTTTATCGGCTTTGTCAGGTGGTTTTATCAAAAAATGATAAAGCCATTTTTTAATTGGAATATTTGGAATAACAAAATCAGGAGTAAGACCTATGGCAATGAACCGGGCACAAAAAGAAAAAGAATTACTAGAGCTGAAAAATCGTTTCGCAAGCGAAGAGCTTGTTGTTATAACGCATTATTCAGGTTTAACTGTGGCTGAGCTTTCTGCTCTGCGCGGCGCGCTTCGCGAAGAAGGCGCTACTTTTAAAGTAACAAAAAATTCACTTGCGAAGCTTGCGATTAAGGGCACGCAGTTCGAAGGTCTTGACGGTATGTTCACTGGTCCAACCGGTGTTGCGTCATCTCAGGACCCTGTTGCTGCGGCGAAGGTTGCGCATAAATTTGCAAAAGATAATAAAAAACTTGTTATTGTGGGCGGTGCATTGGGTAGTATGGTTTTGGATGCTGCCGGTGTTGAAGCGATTGCGAAATTGCCATCACTTGATGAGCTTCGTTCAAAAATCATTGGTCTTTTGCAAGCGCCTGCTACGAAAGTTGCCGGTATTTTGCAGGCACCAGCGCGCAATATGGTTGGTGTAACCAAAGCCTATGGCGAAAAAGTTTAATTAAAGAATTCTTGGTTGCTCTCACATGGGGGCGGCGAAGTGTAATGTACAGCGAATTATATAATAAAAGGAGAAAATATTATGGCTGCTGATTTGGATAAAATTGTTGAAGAACTATCTACACTAAGCGTTTTGGAAGCTGCTGAGCTTTCTAAACTTCTTGAAGAAAAATGGGGCGTTACTGCTGCCGCTGCTGCTGCACCTGCTGCCGCTGCTGTTGCTGGTGAAGCTGCTGCTGAGCAAACTGAATTTAATGTTGTTCTTGAGGCAGCGGGCGGAAACAAAATCGCCGTGATTAAAGAAGTTCGCGCAATTACAGGCCTTGGCTTGAAAGAAGCTAAAGACCTTGTTGAAGCTGGTGGTAAAGCCGTTAAAGAAGGTGTATCTAAAGCTGAAGCTGATGAGATCAAAGCGAAGTTGGAAGCAGCTGGCGCAACTGTAGTTCTTAAGTAACTATAAGAAATTAATTTTAAAGCATTGCCCGCATAGTTATTTTGTGGGGAATGCTTCTTTTTTTAGGGCCTGTAGGAAGAATTCGGTTGACAACCGTCCCTATGTAGGCCATATAGCTTGAAAACTTTTCAGGGATAAACGTGATAGTAACGGTAACCGTCATTGCGGGAAACGCTATTCTGTAAACTGCATCAGCCTTCAAATGGTAGGGTAACGGATGCGGTTTTTTATGCTTTGGAATATAAGGAAATAAGGTAGAGAAAATATGTGCGCAGCAAAAGTCAATACATCTTCTAAAGAGTACTCAACTCCCGCCAATAGTATCGAGAGTTTCACAGGTCGCAAGCGCGTTCGTCGTAGTTTCGGACGAATTGATGAAGTCGCTAAAATGCCTAATTTGATTGAGTTACAGCGCGATTCTTATGCGCGTTTCCAGCAAAAAGATGTCCCCGCGGATGAGCGCGAAGTCACTGGTTTGGAAGAGGTTCTTGCTTCTGTGTTTCCAATTCGTGATTTTAGTGATAAAGCGGAAATTGATTTTGTTAAATATGAATTCGAAGCGCCTAAATATGACGTTGAAGAATGTCAGCAGCGCGGCATGACTTATGCGGCGCCTTTGCGTGTTACATTGCGTTTATCTGTTTTTGATGTTGATGAGGAAACGGGCCTTCGCTCTATCCGCGATATTAAAGAACAAGATGTTTACATGGTTGATATGCCAATGATGACGGAAAATGGTACTTTCGTTGTGAATGGTACAGAGCGTGTAATCGTGTCGCAGATGCACCGTTCTCCGGGTGTGTTCTTTGACCATGATGGTGGTAAAACACACGTTACTGGTAAGTATTTGTTCTCTGCGCGTGTTATCCCTTACCGTG
>CAXBFT010000116.1:0-6706 GCA_963974945.1 uncultured Alphaproteobacteria bacterium | reverse complement strand
AACAACTGCGAACATTACGAACTTACGACTGGATTAAAAAATGGGGGTTGACCAGTACCTCATCAACACATCAAGAAAAACCCATCGAACACAAGGATAACTATGTCACACTACTTCTCGGAAAACCCAAAATACACCGCGGCTTTCGAAGCTTTGCGCCTTGATTATATTGAGCGATTAAACAAAACCGTATTGGATATTAGTGCATTCGAAAATAAAATTAGCGAAGGAAAAAGCATAAAAGAAGATTACGAGAGCATGTATTTTCTTATCCACGGTCTGGCGGGGACGGGCACAACATTTGGTTTTCCACAAATTACTGAGCTGGCAGCCTCTATAGAGCTTTCGCTCAAGAACATAACTCAAAGTGAACAAATCAACCTTGAAGACGTGGCGCGGTTAAAACAATGCTGCAAAGACGCTGCGGAACAAAATCATAAGCCTCAAGACACCAATGACAACGCATCATTACCATCACCATCGACAAAATTTAACATTCTTATCATTGACGATGATGATGAACTTTCTTCATTACTGAAAATACAATTAGAGCAACAGGGCATTATTGTATCAACAATGCCCAATGGCAATGACGCTATAGAACATCTTAATCATCACCAGCCTGACTTAATTGTTTTAGATATTATGATGCCGGGAATGGATGGGCATGAAGTTTTAAAAACCCTGAAAAGCAATGTAAAATACAAGTCAACGCCTGTAATCATGCTTACCAGTCGCCATGATAATAATGATATATCTAATGCTTTTGATAAAGGGATTATTGATTATATTGTCAAACCGTTTGAGCCAGAGAGTATCATGGTGAAAATCAAAGACGTTTTAGAAGCAAGCCGCCGTACAATTTTGGTGGTAGAGAGTGATCCTCTGGTAAAGGATTTAATCATAGAAATTTACAAAGAGCATGGCTTTAACGTGGTGAGCTGTGATAAGGGTTTAGAGGCATGGAAGTTGATAACCACTACCCCGCCTGACCTTGTTATTATTGATTGGATGCTTCCCAATATGGATGCTTTGGCATTGATGAAAAATATAAAAAACGATCCAACAACCCACAAAATTCCATTCATTATATTGGCGGCAGAAGATGCGAATGATGACGCATTTTCGACTATAGAAAACCGCGTTATAAGGCCTTTTGTGCCGCGTGATCTGGTAAAGCGCAGTGTTGCGCTCATGAGGGGCTAAACTGCGCGATGGCGAATAAAATAGATTTTGAAGAAACTTTAAAAAAACTGAAACTTGCATATAAAGATAAGCTTTCTTCGGCCATAGAATGCTTGGATTCTTATATCTCTAAGAACGGTGATATTGGTGATCCGGAGCGCGAGGTATTAGAAAAAACAGTCCATGGCCTGGCCGGAAGTGGCACAACATTCGGATTCCCCGAAATTACAGAGCACGCACGCCCATTGGATATAGCGTTACATGAAAAATACATTATTTCCAAAGATTTAATAGATAAATTCAAAATTCTGCTTACAATCTGTCAAAATGCACAAAAACAGGTTTTGGACAATAGTGCAGGTCTTACCGACGCACTTATGCCCATTACTGCACTGAACGCAAAAGTTTTACTGGTTGAAGATGATTTGGTAAATCAAATGGTTTCAACCGATATGTTAGAGCTTATCGGGTGCCGTGTAGATTTGGCAGAGAACGGCGTGGAAGCTCTGGCACGCCTTGAAGAGAATAACATTTATGATATGATTTTTATGGATTGTATGATGCCTGTTATGGATGGTTTTGAAACCACACGCATTATTCGCGAGAATGAAAAAAACCTCCTTCTTCCACCTCAAATCATTATCGCAATGACAGGCAACACACGTGATAAAGAAAAAGATAAATGCATAAGCGTAGGCATGGATGATTATTTATGCAAACCTGTCAAAAAAGAAGATTTACACCAAAAAATCAGCCTTTACCTAAAACAAAGACCTTAAGTAGTATCCTCCCTTACACAACAACTAAAAATTAACGTTTTAGTTGTAGACTATTGTTGAGGAGAAAATATGCAGGATCAATCGAATAAAGATAAAGGTTTAAGAGCCACCTTACGTGACCGTCAAGTACATGACGAGCAAGTGACGTTGGATAACTTTACTGTTCTACAGGATGTACAAAGCGCGGATTTAGGTGCTAAATCTTATGATATAGATAATCCTGTTTCCACGGATGAGGACGCGATTATCTCCAGCCCGTTAATGGGCATAAAAAATCAAACTGTTTTAGATGGCTTGCAGATCGAAAGTTCTGATAACGAAACAAAAAACGTAACCACTGCAGATGATTTTCAAGATCAAAATACAGAAAATAAAGCAGTGGCACAAAGCTTCGTAACGGAGCAAGCTGACCAGAAACAAAGTGTCTCCGCCAAAGATAATATAGAGGAGGAGGAGCAAGATAGCGCTCTTCGTCTCAATAACTTACAAGATTTTGAAAATGCAGACCTGCAGCAGGCTGGTTCAAATCAGGACGTTTTTGAACAAGATCAGGGCCAAAACAATCAAAACACACCAGAAGTTTTAACAAATCAACCGCTTGTCCTTGAAGATGAACAAGTTGAAGATAATTTTCTTGATGCGCAAACGGATGCATTAAACACAGACACAATTGAAGATATATTTGATGATGGAAGCGGTGAAAACGACGACCAAGACGCAAGCGATACATCAGACGGTGAAGATACCGTACAAACACCTCCACAATTCCAGCCCACAAATTTAAACATTCGTGTCAGCCAAGCAACAGATCACCAAGATACAATTAACAGCGTGGACGGCTATGATTTACGACCAACCGGTTTTGGCGTAGAACATGGTGTAAACGGCGCAGAAATGAACATTCCAAATGTTTCTGACAACGCCCATATAAGCTATACTTTTTTTGATGAAAACACCGTTGAGGTCACCTTAGACACCGCATGGAACAGCGTAAAAAACATAGAAGTTTACTCTGATGATTCCGGCACAATAACCTTAAATAATTTTGTTCATACAGATGTTAATTTAGGTGGAAGTTCTGATTCTACGGTCATCATAAATGATGCCAAGCGCGGTAATGTAACAACATCTGGAGGAGATGATCGCGTTGAAATTAATGCGGATACAAACGGTTCCGGTTGGGGCAATACATTCGATGTAAAAACAGGAGACGGAGCCGATCACATCCAACTTAATGGGGATGGCGGTCATACAGGCTTTAACGTTGATGCGGGCGCAGATAACGATCATGTTCTTGTGGGTGGTTCATATGACGAAGCTATTGTTGATTTAGGGAATGGTGATGACGTTTTTGTCGGTGGCGATGGTCATGACATTATCCATGGCGGTGCCGGGAATGACACGATCACAAGCGGCGGCGGCGGCGATATATTAGATGGAGGTCAGGGAAACGATGCATTCATCATCAAGGCTGGTGACGGTCAAGTCACCATCAATGGCTTTGGCGGTGTTGGTGGCGGTGGAAATGGTGAGGCCGATCTCTTGCCCAATCATGATACAATAAAGTTAGAAGGCGACGGTTTGACGGCTGAAAACATGCTGCTTAGCTATGATGGGCAAAATACGATCATTTCTTTTGAAGGTACAGATGACTTTTCTATCATCCTTGAAAATTTCGACTTCACTGATCTTGATAATCTTCCCAATGTGAATGCTTGGAATATTATTTTTGACGGACAAACGCAAGGCAGCGATGCGTACGACGTTTTCAATAATCATGGAACCAATCAAAGCACCCTATGGGCAAATGATACGGTAACCCATTTAAATGATGCGGATAATATTTTAGAGGGACGTGATGGTTCAAATGATGTCATCAACGCCATGGAAGGCGACGACATTATTTCAGGTCATGGCGGCGATGATACCCTTCGTGGGCAATCCGGCAATGACACCCTTTATGGCGACAATCCTAACGATAACGGTTCCTCTTTTGTCAAAACAACGATTAACGTTAATTTTATAAGCAGCAACGCAGGCTATAAAAACTCCATTGGCGCCTATGCCATCGATAAAGACGGAAATATTCTTGGTGTTGATGTCGGCATTGAAAATGCAAAGGCGGCGCATGAAGATCAAAGCTTTACATTGCAAGTCGATGGATTGGAAACAGCCAACGTCGGATATTTCATTATCTCTAACGGCTATAATAAAAACCAAGCATTTTTTGATCAGCACGACTCCTCGGACGGAGAATATGGCTTTGTATATAAACTCGGCACAGCCGAAGAGCGCATAGCGAATATTAACGATGATCCGCAAGACATATCCCTGACTTTCACAACCGAAAATGAGACATTTGTTTTAAACGGTGATACTTACCATTCCAATGCATCCCTCAACGCCGATGGCACCGACCATGTTACCTTCTCCTCCAATGCCGATGGATCAACACGTTTGGGGTTCGAAGACCTTATCAATCTGGGAGATGCCGATTTTGATGACGTTGTTTTAGATGTTAACGTTCAAAGTGAAACCATTTATGAACTTTCGCAAAGCGAGGGAGGCAATGATACATTAAGCGGTGGTGACGGAGATGACAGATTAATCGGCCAAGGCGGCAATGATCTCTTACTAGGCGGGGACGGCTCTGATACGGCGGTGTTTTCCGGTTTGTTTTCAGAGTATCAAATCACACAAAACGAAAACGGCAGCTATACCGTAACAGATACAATCAGCGGACGTGATGGGGAAGATACTGTTTATGACGTTGAGTATTTTGAATTTCGCGATACAATACTCCCTGCGACCCCCGAAGCACTCCTCACCCCTGAAGTATCAGCACAAGATGACGCAACAAACGAGAATGGCTCCACAAATACAGAAGCAAATAATGCATCAACTGATCCTGATATTATTGTTGCGCCTATTCCCTCTGATGAGGACGCAATCATCCCTGATGATAGTGCAACGGCAGCAGATGATGTTGCACCAACGCCAATACATGATGACGCGACCACCACAGATAATAATGCACAAAACAATAATTCTACAGATCAGCAACAAGGCGAAGCTATACTCTCTGAAGATAATATTGAAAATAAGACAGACACAATATCAGACGAGGATATTGCAGCAAACGATGATGGTAATAATGGCCACGGCAATGATGTCGGTGGCCCAGACCCTAGCAACCCAGGGAAAAGCAAGGGAACTGCAAACGCGAATGCTGATGATGGTAATAACGGCCACGGCAATGATGTCGGTGGCCCAGACCCTAGCAACCCAGGGAAAAGCAAGGGTGTGTCGAACTCCAAAGCAAATAAGCACGATGAGTCTGAAACAAATTCTGCAAATAATGAGCGATCAAACGATAGCGTCGAAGACACAGACACTGCCTATAGCTCAGAATTCTTTGATATTAATAATAATGGAAGCAGTACAGAATCTGCGAGCTGGTTGGTTGCTACAGATGATAATAATAATCACGACAGCGCCCAAATGGACACAACATCATCAAACAGTTGGCTTGATGCCTCTACAAATGATGCCAATTCTTCGGCCTCCGATGATTTAGACACAAGCGGGAATGAAGAACAGGTTGCATATGTATGTAATTTATCAGATATAACACCCAACTCAGAGCTACAAATTCAAGATACGTCTACAGGTGGAATCTAAAAATAAAGAATAAGTAAGATGTGACCCTATAATTTATATAGGGATAGTGTACAATTTTGTTTGAATGGATAACCATCAGGGCTTAATACATGTCAAAGAACAATAAAAATAAGATAGACAGGCAATTTCACCTCCCCCGTAAAATGTTTTTAGGCGGGTTTAATATTGCGACACTGATATTTTCCTCTCTCATTATTAATATTTTTTCTTTGGCTGTGCCGATGATGACCCTTCAGGTATACGATCGTATACTGGCATTCCACAGTATCGGGACGTTACAAGTCTTGTGCGCGGGGGTCACGGTCATTGTGGTACTTGATGCCATTTTAAAGATAACACGTTCATCCTTAATTGGTTGGATCAGCGCCCGTTTTGAATATACGGCCAACACAAAAGCATTACGGCATTTAATGGGAGCAAAGCTGCCCCATATCCAAAAAACATCAGAAGGAGAAATGCTCCATAGGCTCGCCTCTATTTCAAAGCTCAAGAGTTTTTATAGTGGCCAATCTTTAATTAATCTCATCGATATGCCCTTTGTTTTTATATTTTTGGGCTTTATTACTTATCTGTCCGGCTGGTTGGTCATTGTACCACTAAGCCTTTTGGTAGTATTTGGATTCTACGCGGCTTATCTGGGGAAAAAAATTAAAACAGCGTTGGAAATGCGTGACCAAGAAGATGATGCGCGTGTGAATTTTGTATCTGAAATCCTATCCCATATTCACACTGTTAAAATGCTTGGCTTGGAGTCCGCCTTCCAACGCAAGCATGAGGCCTTACAAGGTGATAATGCCCTCGACGCACATGCCCTAAACACACATAACGCCCAAGCAGTGAATGCTGCGGCTCTGTTTACGCAGATCATGATGGTTTCAATGATTTCCATTGGTGCGATGATGGTATTAGACGGGCAAATCACGATGGGTATATTGATCGCTTGTGTTCTACTCTCGGGGCGGATTATGCAACCCGTACAAAGGGCGCTTTCCTTTTGGATTTCGTATCAGGAATTCCAATTAGCACAAAACAAAATCGGGCAGATTTTTTCACTCCCCCTA
>CAXBFT010000115.1:0-6715 GCA_963974945.1 uncultured Alphaproteobacteria bacterium | reverse complement strand
TTAAAATTGCCCCTTCGATTCTGTCTTCTGATTTCTCAAAATTAGGCGAAGAGGTCGCTGCAATTGATAAAGCAGGCGCAGAATATATTCATATTGATGTGATGGATGGGCATTTTGTTCCGAATTTAACGTTTGGTGCGCCTGTTGTGAAGGCGATCCGTAAATCAACAACCAAAGTTTTTGATGTGCATTTGATGATCTCACCCGTGGATTATTTGATTGATGATTTTGTTGCAGTGGGGTCGGATATTATTACCGCCCATGTTGAGGCAGGGCCGCATTTGCACCGGACGCTTCAACATATTAAGGCCAAGGGCGTTAAAGCAGGGGTTTCATTAAACCCGCATACGCCGATTGAATCAATCAAACACGTGATGGATATGGTTGATTTGATCCTGATTATGACGGTTAACCCGGGCTTTGGCGGGCAGAGCTTCATTCCGCTTCTTGATAAAATTGCCCAAGCTCGCCAGATGATTAACGCCACAGGGCGCGATATTGATCTGGAAGTTGATGGCGGCGTAAACCCACAAACAGCAAAACAAGTGATTGAGGCAGGGGCGAATGTCCTTGTTGCAGGAACAGCCGTATTTAAAGACGGGCCACAACATTATGCCCGTAATATCAATGCACTTAGACCATAATTTTAAAATGAAGGAGTATCACCATGTCTTTTCATTTACCAGCCCAACTGATTGAAAGCCTGAGAGATAAGGCGGGGCATCTGGCCTATAGCAACCCGTTATATGATTGGAGCCTGCAACTGAGCGCGCCTGACCGATTGATGGTCAAGCCGATTGATCCTTGGCCGGGTGATGCGGAAAAGGCGAAGGCTTTATTACATGCCGCAGGTGTCGGAGAGCGGACTGGCCCGCAATGGTTCGAAGAATGGTGGACTCCAGAAGATGCGGACGATATTTGGGCCAGCCATATGCATGGTTTTGGATGGCTTCGTGATCTACGCACCCTTGGTGGCGCAATTTCGCGTGAACAAGGGCGTTTGATGATTGAAAACTGGATTGATCGCTACGAACATTGGAACGCGCAAAGCTGGCGTGGTGATTTGATCGGGCGACGTTTATCAATGTGGATTTGCCATTATGATTATTTCTGTACCAATTCCGATATAGATTTCGAAGATCGAGTTTTATCTTCCATCGTAAAGCAAGCCAAGCATTTAAGTAATATCTTGCGTAGCTCAAAAGAGGTTGCCCTTTTTGAATCTGCAAAGGGTTTGATTTATGCGGGGATTGCGCTAGAGGGCTATGATAAATGGGTGGATCAGGGGCAAGCCGCGCTTGAAACAGCGATAAAAGCACAAATTCATGCCGATGGTGGTCATATTTCACGCTCTCCTGTGACATTGCTTGAAGTGTTGGAAATTATGGTTGATATACGCTCTGCGCTTAAGGCGGGGAATTACGCTGTATCCGATTATATTACCGATACCATTGATAGTATGAGCAGTGCGCTTCGATGTCTGCGTTATCGTGATCGTAAATTTGGCCTGTTCCATGGCGCACAAGAAGGGAATGTCGAAGCCATTGATTCCATATTGGCGCAAGCAGGAACGCATAAGAAAACAAAAGAAAGCCTTCCTGATACAGGTTTTGAGCGTATTGAGATGGGACGTAGTTTGCTTGTTATGGATACAGGTAAAGCGCCGCCTGCGCCATATGATAAGACCGCGCACGCATCACCGCTCGCATTCGAATTTTCCTATGGTAAGGAGCGCTTACTCGTTTCTTGCGGAACACATCCGACCTGCCCGCAATGGCAAGAAGCTCTGCGTTTTACGGCCGCACATAATACGGCATGCTTAGATTATCGCAATGCGTGTGAGATTAGAAAAGACGGGCATTTCGGACGTAAAGTAACCAATGCATTTGTAACACGTACGGATAATAATGATGCGGTTTTGTTGACGGCATCACATAATGGTTACGCACCGCTTAACGCAATTACCCATACCCGCAAAGTGTATATGGCTGATGAAGGGCATGATATTCGTGGCGAAGATGATTTCATTTCGGCATCGCGATTGGTACATCCGGTTGAGGCTGCTTTGCGTTTTCATATTCATCCGAATGTGAGTGTATCCCTAGTCAATAACGGAACAGAAGTTCTGATGCGTATGCCAGGCGGTATAGGTTGGAGGTTCAAACATTCACAGGGCGCGATCTTATCACTGGATGATAGCTTGTATCTTGGGCAGGGTGTTACACCACGTAAAACCAAACAAATCGTCCTTCAAACCAGTATTTCCAATCATAATGGTTGCGTTAAATGGTCGCTAAAGCGCGAAGGATAAGCCGTTTATTCCAGAATTTACTTTTATTCTCTGTTTTTTACATGCTATCGTGTGGGTATATGATCTTTGATAAGATTGAATATAAACGGGGTGCGGGTAAATGCCTGATGGCAATAAATTATGCGGTTCTTTTAAAGCATTATATGATGGAACCTTTTATGATGATAAAAAACATAAAAAACTTGATCTGAGTGAATTTCAGCAAGAGCATATCTATGCCCTATTAACCGATGCATTTAAGAATGGCATTGAACAAGAATCTATTCTTGGTCCCGATGGTGAATTTATAGCATATGAGGTTCTGGCCAGACCAAAAGATGAATTTGGTCGTGAGTATTCTATCGCTAAAATTTCTGAGGAATTATATCGCAAAGGCTTGCATATTGAATTTGATACATTGACCTGCGCCAATGGTTTGGAGCATGCCGAAAAATTCCCTGTGACATTCAACATTGCTGTCAAAACGGCGCTTTCACCTCATTTCTTTGATGACTTTAAGCAAAGGATGCTTGAACAAGGTTTGAGGGCGGATGATGTTATTTTTGAAATTCTCGAACATGATGTTGATGTGAAGGAAAATATTGATCATCTCAAAGCATTAAAAAAAGAAGGATTTAGATTTGCCCTTGATGATGTAGCTAAGGCGGGTGCGGATCGTCACCGTATGCAGCTTTTTGGTGATCTTATTGATTTTATAAAAGTTGATGGCCCCTTGGTGCGGGCTTATTTTGAAGGCTCATTTGATATTAAAAATGAAGATAGCAAAGTTATAAAAACCTATACGCGCAATGATTTTGAAACCTTAATAGAACAGGCGCAAAGGCGTTGCCCGTCCGCACAAATCATATGTGAACGCGTTCGTAATAGTCATGAAGCAGAGATTTTTCTAAATCGTAACTTTGCAGTTCAGGGGCGTGATATAAATAATCAAAAATTTGATTTGAAAAATAATAACATCCCCGCGCTTGCAATTTAATGAATCAAAATTAGGCGCATTTCTTTATCGGCATGGTATCGATCATTGTATTATAAGATTTCAATAAATCGCGTGTCGTTGTTTCGCGGCTGAATAACTCATTATAGGTTATTTTGCCGTTTGCGATTAAATCTGCGCGCAATGTAATATCATTTTCAATGCTTTTGATCTGTTTGGCAAGGCCATCAATATCGTCAATCTCACATAACATACCATTTTTGCCATGCTCAACATATTGTAATGCGCCCGCTGCCTTCGCCGCCACCAGTGGCACGCCTGCAAACCAAGATTCTGCAATTACGGTGCCAAAGGGTTCATAGCGTGATGGTAGAACGCAAATATCTGCGGCCTCTAATAATGCGGCGCGATCATCACGCCAGCCTAAAAAACGTACACGATCATCAAGGCCAAGGGCGGTGCATTGTTGTTTATATTTCTCAAGATCCGGGCCATCTCCGGCAAGCCAGAAATAGGTATCCGGCAATTGCTTTGCTGCCTGTAATAAGACATCAACACCCTTTTTCCAATGCATCCGCGATAGGAGCAACACGAGGGAGGCATCCTCAGGTGTTGAAAATGTGCTGCGCTCTACGGATGGTTCGGGTTTTAATGTGCCGAATGTATGTACGACAAAGGCACGATCAGGCTTGCCTGTTTTTTCAATAATGTGGCGTACAATATCTCTGGTTACGCCCATATAAAAATTACAATTCTTATAGCGTTTTAAATCATAATACCCGCCAAACCACCCTAAAACTGGGATATTTAAACCGCTGGGGACAAAGGATGCGGCTCTGCCCATCCATGCATGGATAAGGGATGGCTCGAATGATTTTACGCGTGATCTGATGCGTTTGGGTGCGCGCAAGATTTTTTCAAGATGTGAAAATTTCATGATTTCATAAGGGATTTTGCGTTGTTCCAATACTTCGATATAGCGATCATGCGCACGGCACATTACAAATTGTTTAACGCCCGCATCATCCAGTGCCTCAATGGCATCAAGGCAAAATGTTTCCGCCCCCCCGTGGTTAGAGCCTGCAACGATGTGAAGAACTTTCAAATTTTGCACAGTATTTCCCTTAATATTTTTTGGTCTTATAATATCTATGTGCGTTTTAGCACGAGATTATTCCATATGCCAGCCATGACTGACGATAATTGATTGACCTGTTAAGGCGTTCGATGGGAAAGAGGCAAAGAATAGGGCGCATTGTGCGACATCATCAACCGTTGTGAATTCACCATCAACCGTATCTTTAAGCATAATGTTTTTGATAACGTCTTCCTCAGAAATACCAAATTCCTTGGCTTGTTCAGGGATTTGCTTGTCTACAAGGGGCGTACGGACAAAGCCGGGGCAAATGACATTGGCACGTACACCATGTTTTGCGCCTTCTTTGGCAACGACTTTAGCAAGGCCGATAAGGCCGTGCTTGGCAGTAACATAGGGCGCTTTTAATGGTGAAGCCATTTTTGAATGTATAGAACCCATGTAAATAATACTGCCGCCATCGCCTTGCTCATACATATATTTCAATGCTTCACGTGTGGTCAAAAAGGCACCATCTAAATGGATAGCCATTAATTTTTTCCAGTTATCAAAGGAAAATTTATCAAGCGGGTCAACAATTTGTACGCCAGCATTACTGATAAGAATGTCGATTTTTTTGAAGCGTTGAATCACCGCGCGCATACCGTTTTCGACAGCATCTTCACTTGTTACATTCATATCCACGCCCATGGCATTTTCACCGCTAGGGTCGAGGGTCAGCGCTGCATTTTGCGCTCGCTCCAAACCTAAATCTGCAATCGCAACTTTCGCGCCTTCGGCCAGATAGGTTTTTGCAATCTCATAGCCTATGCCACTGGCTGCGCCTGTAATTACGGCAACTTTATCTTTAAGTTTCATGAGGTCTGCTCCTTAACATGGGTGGGTGTAATAAGTTCAGAAATAGTCTACTCTGATTTTTGACGAATATCCATCAATGTTGTTTTCAGGGTTTTCATGGTGTGGGCGCGGCCTAATCCTGTTTTTATAACGTAATCGGCAAGCTTGCATTTCTGTGTATCGGGCATTTGGCGCTCTAAAATTGCGTGGAATTTATCCTCGCTCATATTCGGGCGGCTTAAGACGCGCTGTTTTTGAATTACAAAGGGCGCGGAAACCGTGATGGTGTAATCAAGGCGATCTTGTGCATTTGTTTCAAATAATAAGGGAATATCAAGGCAGGCCATCTCACACCCTTTGGCTTTTTCCTCGCGCAGGAATGCCTCTTGGCGTTGTCTTACAAGGGGATGGAGGATGGATTCGAGTGTTTGGCGATACTGCGCATTATGAAAGACCAAAGCGCCGAGTTTCTTGCGGTTAATCGCTTTTGTCTTTGGGTTATATATTTGGCGGAATTCATAAATGGGGAAGGCGGCATTTATGGCGTTATAGGCTTGTCCATATTGCTCGGATAATAGGGCATGCACGGCATGATCGGATTCATGCACGGGGATGCCAAGAACGCCCATCATCGCCCCCACCGTGGACTTCCCCATTGCAATTGATCCTGTTAGTCCGATTGTGATCATGCGTTTTTTGATTCCTTATTTCAAAATCAGTTTTACCAAATCATCGGTAACATCGGGCAGAACACCATTCCATAGCTTAAAACCTGGGCGCGCTTGATGGAGGAGCATGCCAATGCCTGTGACGATTTGTAAGTTATTGTCTTTTGCCTGACACAGTAAATCAGTCATAAGTGGGGCATAGACAATATCAGTGACTAATGCGCTTGCAGGTGTATCGGATATATCGACATCCAAAGGCGGTTTATTAACCATGCCAAGGGCGGTGGTGTTGACAATCAGATTGGCATCGCTAAATGCGGCATTGCGATCATCCCAGTCAATGACATTTATTTTATCGGAGGAAAGCTTTACCAGTGCTTCGGCCTTTTCACGCGTACGGTTGGTGATGGTTATGCTAGGTACGCCCTCTTTCAGCAAGGCATAAATAACCGCATTGGCTGCGCCGCCCGCACCAAGAACAACTGCGCCGCCATCTTTAAAACGCCAGTTTTTTGTGTTTTCCTTGATGTTTTGGATAAAGCCATAGGCATCTGTATTACTGCCATGGAGCTTTCCATCTTGGATATTAACCGTATTCACCGCACCAATTTTTTGGGCAAGATCATCAATTTCATCACATAATGCCATGATCTCAATTTTATGGGGTACGGTGACGTTAAAGCCTTTATAGCCTTGATCAATAAGGGATTGAATGGCTTGTTTAAGGTTTTTCGGTGGTATATCAATGGCGGTGTACGTGCCATAAAGGCCATATTTTTCAATCCAGTAATTATGGATTTTGGGGGATTTACTATGCGCGATGGGGTGGCCGATCACGGCGGTTTTTATACTGGACTGATTCATGGCGC
>CAXBFT010000114.1:0-6786 GCA_963974945.1 uncultured Alphaproteobacteria bacterium | reverse complement strand
CTGCAAAATGTATCAGGATGCCCATTTGGCCAAACCTTAACGCCGCGATTTGCAATGAGCTTAAGCTTTAACCCATCAACAACAATTGGGTTGATCGTTGCCGCCAAATCATCGGGCTGCCCTTCCCAATCAAGGAATATATCCGCGCCTACAAGTTCTTTCTCCTGCTCTACGCGGGGCTTAAGTGGCGGCATAATAAGGCCCTTGCCACCGCCTGATCCATAATCAACAGCCTTAAACTTTGCTGGCTTTTGCCCCAAACGCGCAATCACCGCATCGGCAAAACCTTTGGTGCCCACCTTTTCCTTGCTCAAACCCTCATCATAAATATCGCCGGTATGAATGCCATCTTCCAAAGTTTTAAACCATGCATTATGCACCTTTGCCGCAATATCATTTTGCCCGATATGGTTAAGCATCAAAACCGCGCCGAGCAATAATCCCGATGGGTTGGCAATGCCCTTGCCTGAAATATCAGGGGCGCTGCCGTGAACGGCTTCGAACATGCCGAAATCACTGCCAATATTGCATGACCCGCCAAGGCCAACCGATCCCGTAATTTCAACAGCAACATCAGAGATAATATCGCCATAAAGATTCTCCGTCACAATCACGTCAAAATCATTCGGGCGACACGCCACGCGCGCAGTTGCAATATCGATGATGTAGAAATCTTGCTCAATATCCGGATATTCCTTACCGATTTCATCAAAGACACGGTGAAAAAGGCCATCAGCCATCTTCATAATATTATCCTTGGCCATACAAGTGACCTTTTTACGGCCATTGGCGCGCGCATATTCAAACGCATAACGGATAATTTTTTCAGATCCGGGGCGAGAAATCAGCTTGATCGATTGCACAACATCTTGCGTCTGACGATGTTCAATCCCTGCATAAAGGTCTTCCTCATTCTCACGCACAATCACCAAATCCATATCAGGGAAATTGGTTTCAACATAAGGGTGATAGGAAACACAAGGGCGCACATTGGCGAACAAGCCCAAAGATTTACGCACAGTCACATTAAGCGACTTAAACCCGCCCCCTTGTGGTGTTGTAATCGGTGCCTTTAAGAATACTTTCGTACGTCGCAAGCTATCCCACGCGCTATCTTCAATGCCATTTAAAACACCGCGTTTATAAACCGCCTCACCTATTTCAATCTCTTCAATATCCAAACGCGCGCCTGCGGCCTCCAGAATACGTAACGTCGCATCCATAATCTCCGGGCCAATGCCATCGCCTCTTGCAACTGTAATGGGAGTATTCATATCATGTCTCGCTCTTGGTCATTAAAAATGTAAAATCGGGCGAACGCCCAACGCAGAATATAGTACTATAATCGATTTCCACCGACTATTCCAGAGAGATTAGGATAGATTAAAATAATATAAGATAAGCAGCAGCTATACCAGCTTGATACAAATAGATTGCTTGAGGTTTTTATGGAATAGATTAAGATTCTATCAGATATTCAAATATAAATTGATAATGACATCCGCCACAAAGAAACATTAAAAACAAATACAATAATTATGAAAAATATATTTCACAAAACAATTGAATTTTTAACTTGGAGCCCTCTAAATAGCTTAATTTTTCTATTGTTTAAGAAACTTTCATCAAAAGTAACAAGGGATAGCAATTACAATAGTAATAAAAATGAATTTTGGGCACTTTTTTTTATATTCCTAAGCGTGTTTGTAAGTATATTATGCTGGGCACTCTACAGTTATTATTCATTACCGTGGTCTAACCTTCAAAAACATTATGTATTTTATGCCCCAGTCGAATACCAAAATCATGAGTATAAAATTATAATGAAAACACCCGAAAAGTCAGATCAGGAAACGACCTACTACGTAAAATTAATGCTTAATGGTGAAGGCTTTTACTTTTCACAACCAACTCAGGCTATAACCGGCACATCAAGGGGGGATGTTATTATTTTCGAACACCCCTTATTTATACCATGGGCATCAATTAAAGAATGCAGAAAAATTCAATACGCAAATCGTAATAGAATGCAAATGCGTATAGATAAGGCAAATGTTCTTTTTGAAATCGCTCCCTGGGATTTTTTAAAACCTCTATGCATTAAAAATAGAATTCCAGTTGTAGAGTGAAAATTACCATTCTATCTTCGCCCAAAACATCTCTAATTGCATGGTATTGTGTTGCATCTATATAAATGGTGCACCTTAATGCAGGTCGAACCCCGCCCCTTCGGGCATGGTATAGGACGGATCAATCGCATTGCGCAGGCCGCGCACCTCATTCAAGATTTTAGATTGCGGGTGCGCGCATGCTTCGGCGCGTTCTAATAACAATAAGGCCTCTTTCGGTATAGCCGCCTGAATCTCGGCAATATCGCCCAAGCTCTTAAAATCATATCCGCCCGTAATGCCCATCACCTTGTTCATCGCCTCAATCTGCGGGTCATGAATGGCAATATCCATCAGATCCATAATCAAATCATCATCAAACGGCACGGAAACCTTATGAATATTTGCCTTGGCAATTTCACATCCGCGCTCCCAATGGGTCTCGGCGACTTCCTTGGCTATATCCAAGATACCGGATAGGATTTCCATACGCGTATCATCCTCCAACGCATCTTCCAACATCTCCATGGCATGATATAAATTTGCATCTAATTCCACATCGACATCACGCGGACGCTGCGCGCTCAGTGAAGAACTCATTGTTTCAATGACCGGAAGATTGTTTTTATCAAATGTCTTTTTAACGCTCATATGCCTGCACCCTGATTATTATTTTTAAATTTATTTTCAAGCATCTTGATGAAGTTATGACAAAAAATCAAGCTTTGTTTTTCGGATTCCAAAAGATCACATCGCGCATGGGCGCACCCAATTTTTCATCGCTGCGTTTATAGACATAGATGCCAAGGACGGATAAGCCCACCGCCCAGATTGCGCTTAAATTTCCCATGGCCGCCATCACCACGCCTGCCTTATCGGTGTCGAATATAATGACATAGGCAATGCCGAACATCTGCGCCGCCCATGTTGCCGCCATCAAATATCCAAATGTTGGGCGCATGCGACGGACGTAAGCGTCGCTTGATGCAATTTCAGTGCGCAGGGATTGGTTGATCTCTGATAATGCCTCGCCATAGCCTTCAATCTCCATCGAAGCCATTTTTTCGGTGTGGCGATTGGCCTCGGCCAGTTGCTCCGGTGTTATCGCGCCGCTTTGCAATGCATCCTGAACTTTTCCTAAGGCTTCGGATGCCTTATTTGCAGCAGGGTTATCAAGAACCCCCAACGCGCCTGCGACAATGGATAATAATACGGGCAAGCCCATCTGTGATAAAAAACTAGAGAGCATGATTCACATCCTTATATTTACATATGGTTTAGTTTTGGCATAAAAAAACGCGCCCATATCGGGCACGCATTATTTCGGTCTTATTTTCAATTCGCGTCCCCTAAAAAGGGGGGACATATTCGGCATCGCCGTTTCTTATATCGTTTATCGCCTTCATCAGTTGGGGCAATAATAAATCATCATTTGGAAAATTTTCCTTCAAATCATCGATCAGCATTTGTTTCGCTTCATCATTGGGAACACCCCCTATAATGCCGGCCATTATCATGATTGTTTTGTGCAGTTGCGCAGGCGAAGCGTCACTTTCCTGCGCCCATCTGTATTCCTCTTCTGCAAAGTCAAGCTGGATCTTAAACACGTAATGAATAAGTTCTACCTCTCTTTCTTGATTCAAAGATTCCCCTTCCGAAACACGGTTAAAGGGAATAACCTTACCTTTGATATTATTATCATCAATCGCCATATCGCATCACCTGATTTTTATATTTATCAATTATGGTTATAATATTAAGTCTTTGTTTTATGCGGGGATAAGTGCATCATTCAGTGCGCGATCCTTAACAGAATTCTCGGTTTCTTCCAAATCGGCGCACTCATATTCTCCGCCATAAATACTGAGCATATATTCCTCATCAAGGATGGCGCGCTCTGCTACGTCTTTAAAATCAGGAAAATTATCTTGCATACCTGCCTTAAACACTTCTTCCGCCGCCAATACTAAAAACACCTTGGATGGTTCAACCCCATCATATTTATCAGCGGTTTTTAAGATACCATCCATCGCGCCGCGATAATCGGAAACATCGCCTTTCAGATTATAGGAAAAGCTGAGCTTGGAATTATCTAAGCCTGCTTTTTTACGCTTTTTTGATCCTGCATCAACGGCCTGATCGACCATCTGCATGAAGTCATCTTTTAAAACGCGTAAAGTGCCTTCATCAAAAGATGATGCGCTAATAATTGCCGCATCCAATAAAAAATGCGCACGCTCAACGCCTTCATTATAGGGCGTTTTGGCGACGGCGCGTCGCACAGCGCCCGTTGCGGTTTTTTCAATTTTTTCCTGCATTTTCATACCCTTTTCCGCTTCAATGCGCAGGGTTCTAACACAACAAACTGCATAAAGTAAGGAAATTATGACAAAAAAGTCGTAATAAATGCGCCAGCGGTTTTTATTCAGATTTACGAATGGCCAGATATGACGCGCCAACGATCAGAACGCCCCCGAAAATCATATTGCCTTCCAAGCCCTCGCCCAAGATCAGATAGGCCAAAACCGCGCCATAGAATAGCTCCATAATCGCGGTGACACTGACGACTTGCGCCGATAAAATGCGCGCCGAAAAGATGAACAAGCTATGCGCCAATGCGGTACAAATCACGCCGTTTAAAAACACATATAGCCAGTCAATCGGCAGGATGCTCTCTCCGCTCCACACCATAAACGGCAATGTCAAAACAAACGCCACGGCGCATTGATAAAACGTCACATTGATTGCGGAATAGCTTTGCACGTATTTCTTATTCATCAATAAAACAAGTGAGATCAAAAAACCCGCCGCCACACCCCAAATTGCGCCCGTGATATATTGCGGGTCTAAATCGCTCATTCCAATTGGGGCAACCATCCACACACCGATGGCACAGAGCGCCGCAATCAAAACATCGCGCGCGCCCAGTTTGGCCCTAAAGAAAAACGGCTCTAAAATCGTGGTAAAAACGGGAAAGGTCATCATAGTGAGCAAGCCCAACGCCACGGTCGATATTTGGATCGCATAGAAAAACGCATACCAATGCAGCGCAAGCAACGCGCCGATTAACAAAAACCCACCTGCATCGCGCCAGTTTCGCGGCCATACCGGCTTCTTGCGATAGGCCAAGAACAGCCCCAGCGCGGCGGCGGCAAACATCACGCGCCCAAACACGATAAACAAAACCGAGCTGCTCATCACCTTGGCGAGCAGCCCCGTTATACCGACCAGAAAAATCCCTATATGGAGGCCAATGAGTGATTTTGTTTTCTCGTTCATTCTATGATTGATATGCCATTGCCTGCGTCAAATCCATCTAAATCACGCTCCCTCCACCATACGATAAAAAATATGCGCGCCAATCACCGCGCAGCTCTCCTGCCCTTTCGCCCAATAGGGCGAGATGGCCTTTGTGTGGTAATGGGTTGCGCCATTTGTTACATCTGGCAACGCGCCAATAAGCGCGCGCCGCGCAATTCTTTGGGCGCTGGCGAAGTATAAATCCGTTGAATCAACCTCTAATAATTTTGAAAAATTCGGATCGCTCCGGTTCCAACAGCTAAATTGATAAGGCTTTTGGCAAACCTGAATAATATTATTCCCCCACCAAAATGTGCCTTTTTTACGTGCATGGGCGGCGCGGTTCATCACCACATTGGCCACGGCCTGCATACCATGCGTGCCTTGATTACGCGCCTCCCCCCACAAGGTTCTTGCAAGCACATCAATGCTCTTATCATCATAATATTGCGTCATGGTTTTGCCCTCTTCCAATGCCTTGCACTCAACAGGCATAAGGGTGGGTTTGCGTGTTTTATCACTCATTTTTGTGTTCTCCGTTAGTTTTAGGTAAAAATAAACCCCGCATGAAGCGGGGCAAAATGGTCTGTAAACGGGTTAAAACCGTTCGGCGCATCCCCCTAAGGATCAAGCGTTTGCAGCATCTTTCCAAATCGACGCCGTGACACCTCAATGCTGTTAAATAGTTTTCCTTTTCTGGAATTAGAAATATCCTTCGACAATCCAACCGCCTTCTCAAAGCGCTCTGAAATTGTTAGCTGCCCGACATGAAAACGGCTCAAAGCGAGGCAAGATTGCATATCGATCCCCGCATCATCATTCTTCGCCGTATCCATAACCACCTTACGCATAGTTACAAAATTTCTGGCGATCGTCTTGACAATGTCGGCGGCCTCTTCGGCTTTTTGCGCCTTATACCCAAGGCGCCTCTCATGAAAATTCAAATCATCATCATCCGGCGTTGTCATCGCGGCAACTTTATCCAAGACCTCTTTTTCAAAGTCACGAACCATTGTTACTATATTATTTTGCTCATTCTTAATCATATGCATCCCTAAATAACGAGACTATTCCTAATAAAAATGCCGCATTATGTCAATCTTTTTTGCCCGTTAAGCTCCGCTGTTTTAAGGGCAGTCTTATCCAATTTCCCCTCAATACGCAGTAAATGTTCAACCAAGCGCTCCTCTACGGCGCGCACATCTTTTTGCGCCGCATAGGTCTTGGCAACCTCCAACTTAAATGATGAAAGTGCATCGCGAAGCTGTTCACATCGCCGATCAAGGGTCATTTGCAAATCATCAACCATCCGAATATTGGCCTCTCGAAGCCGCCAAACCATCGCCAGTAACCCTGCCAAAGCAGGCAAATCAATCAC
>CAXBFT010000113.1:0-6791 GCA_963974945.1 uncultured Alphaproteobacteria bacterium | reverse complement strand
GGCTTTTGGATAATCCGCCGCGTTACCGCATTTTAACACCTAAAGACCTTGATGGAAACGTTATGCGCCAGGGCGGAACAATATTGGGGACAACAAATTCGCGCAACCCATTTGCCTATCCTATGGATGACGGTACGATTCTTGACCGCTCGGATGAGCTTATTGTGGCGCTTAAAGGATTGGGCGTTGAATCTATTATTGGTATTGGCGGTGATGGTAGTTTTGATATTCTTAGTCGCTTGGTGAAACAGGGTGGTTTGAACTTTGTTGGTGTGCCTAAAACCATTGATAATGATGTGAATATGACCGATTTTGCCGTTGGTTATGATACTGCAGTAGAGGTTGCTACAGAGGCTTTGGATCGATTGCAGCCAACTGCGGCAAGTCATGATCGCGTGATGATTTTAGAGGTTATGGGGCGTGATGCAGGGCATATTGCCTTGACGGCGGGAATTGCAGGCGGTGCAGATGTGATCTTGATCCCTGAAATTGCTTATAGTATCGAAAAGATTGCCGAAAAGATTAATGACATTAAGAAAAATGGGCGCAATTTTGCCCTAGTGGTTGTATCAGAGGCCGTTAAAACGCCCGATGGTAAAAAGCATGAGGTTGTGTATCATGGGGGGGAAACGCGTTATGGCGGTATAGCGGATTACCTTGGTGTTAAAATTGCCGAAGCCACGAATTCTGAAACGCGCGTAACAGTTTTGGGACATGTGCAACGTGGGGCAAGCCCGACATATCGCGATCGCTTATTGGCTTCGGCTTTGGGGACGAAGGCAGTGGAATTATTGGCGCAGGAGCGTTATGGGCGTATGGTTGCATGGCAAAATGGTGATGTTGTTGATGTCCCCATTGAGGATGCAATAAAGGAGTGTAATATTGTCAATGTTGACGGTGCTTTGGTTCATACTGCGCGCTCTTTAGGGATATCATTTGGAGATTAGATGTTGATAAGATTGGGGAAAAGGCGCGCTGATGCAATTTGTAAACTTGCGCGGTTTTTTTTCACAGTATAGACTTCATTCAGATTTATGTTTTTAAAAAAGAGTAGTCACATTCAATGCTTTATGTACAACAATCCCTCGGCCCTGATGAAGAGCTTATTCATGTTGGTAAATTCCACTGGATGTATACGGTTAGTTCTTTTATGTCTATTTTCTGGGGTCTGATCTTTGCTATTATGATTATGATTGCCGCGTTTCAGGGTTATAAGTTGATGGGGAAGCTTCCCTCAGGTATTGGTTTTGTTGATTCTATAAAGCTTATTCATCCCGGTGTTCGTGCATTTTCATTTTTAATGTTTGTTATGGGGTTGGTTAAATTTGCACAAATGATGGTTGTTAAGGCGACCACCGAAATTGCGATTACAAATAATAGATTGATATATAAACGCGGTTTGGTTGCCAGACATGTCGGGGAGATTAATATTGACCGAATTGAAGGTGTGAATGTCCTTCAACCAATTTTAGGGCGTATATTTAATTATGGGCGTGTGATGGTACGTGGTATGGGGGTTGGTGAGGTTCTTCTTCCGCCAATTGAAGATCCGATTTCGTTCCGTAGGGCGATCGAGGAGGCCAAATCAAGATGACAGACCAAGCAAAGAATAAAGGGCGGCCAAATGCCTCTAAGGGCAGGCCGGTTCAAAAAAAATCTTCTAATAAGAATAATAGCTTTCAAGATCAGGAAATAAACAGAATGCTGGTAAGCGGCGAAGAAATTATTCTTCGTGCGCGGTTGCATAATGCTATCTATTGGAAATCAGTTGCGATTTTATTGGTTTCTATTTTATTCTGGGTGTTTATCGCGCACCCTCTTGGTGTTTTGTTTTTTATTACAGGCGCATTTATGCTTTGTGCCGCCATTATGACACAGCATTATTTAATCTTGGTCGTTACGAATAAGCGAGTTTTGGCGCGTTATGGTTTATTGCAAATGGATGTTGTTGATATTCGTTTAAGTATGATTGAGAGTATAGATCTTGAGCGGATGTTACCGGGACATATTTTGGGTTATGCCAATGTTGTTGTTATGGGAACGGGAAATCGTATGATCCGCGTACCTTATATCGGAAATGCAGAGTCTTTCCGACGTTATTACAATGAAATGGTTTTGGCGAGTGAAGGTGATGACGAGGCATTGGAAACCGTTAAGGCGCAAAAGGTTGTAGCTGAAAAAGAAGATCAGCAGAATAAATCGCCTAACAGACGGTGAATTTGATTACTAATATTATCAAAATTTGACAAAAGCGGGTTGCATTGCCCGCTTTTTTGGTGTCGTATCATCCCGCGGTTTTTGAATATTTTTTAAGATAAAGGTTGGAATATTATGAGCAATCCTAAAAATGGACATCCCAATGGTTGGGACAAAACAAAGCTTGTGAGTCGTTATGTGACCGAGGGCGCAAAATCTGCGCCGCACCGTTCATATTATTATGCTATGGGCTTAACAGAAGAGCAAATCCACCAACCTTTAGTCGGTGTTGCGACATGTTGGAATGAGGCCGCACCATGTAATATAGCCCTTTCACGTCAGGCACAGGCCGTTAAACGTGGTGTGGATCATGCAGGCGGAACGCCCCGCGAATTTACAACGATTACGGTAACAGATGGTATTGCGATGGGGCATGAAGGTATGCGCTCATCTCTTGTCTCGCGTGATGTTATTGCGGACTCGGTTGAGCTTACAATGCGTGGGCATTGCTATGATGCGCTTGTCGGCTTGGCGGGTTGTGATAAATCTTTGCCGGGTATGATGATGGTGATGATCCGTTTGAATGTACCAAGCGTATTTATGTATGGTGGCACAATCCTTCCCGGTCGTTATAAGGGGAAGGATGTTGATGTTGTGAATGTATTCGAAGCCGTAGGGCAACACGCCACGGGAAAAATCACTGATAAGGAACTTCATGATCTCGAATGCGTGGCATGCCCCTCATCAGGTGCATGTGGTGGGCAGTTCACAGCCAATACTATGGCTTGTGTGTCAGAGGCAATTGGTTTGGCTTTGCCAAACTCTGCGGGTGCGCCTGCTCCATATGAAAGCCGTGATGAATATGCTGCGGCATCTGGTGAAGCGGTTATGCAATTGATTAAAAATGGCGGTCCACGCCCGCGTGATATTGTCACGCGCAAATCATTAGAGAATGCGGCGGCTATTGTGGCGGCAACGGGCGGCTCTACCAATGCGGCTCTTCACCTGCCTGCAATGGCACATGAGGCCGGTATTGATTTTAATTTATTTGATGTGGCTGACATCTTTAAAAAAACACCATATCTTGCCAATCTTCGCCCGGGCGGAAAATACGTTGCCAAGGATCTTTATGATGTTGGCGGCGTTGGCATTGTGTTAAAGGAGCTATTGGATAATGGCTTTATTCATGGTGATTGTATCACGGTAACGGGTAAGACGATTGCGGAGAACCTTGAGGGTGTAAAACTGCCTGAAGATCAGGATGTTGTATTCCCTGTTAAAGCTCCAATTTATAAAACGGGCGGCGTTGTTGGGCTGAAAGGTAATTTGGCACCTGAGGGGGCTATTGTTAAGATCGCTGGGCTTGATGAACTTGTCTTTGAAGGGCCTGCGCGTGTTTTTGATGGTGAGGATGCTTGTTTCAAGGCAGTGCAAAACCGTGAGTATGAAGAGGGCGATGTTCTTGTTATTCGTTATGAAGGGGCAAAAGGCGGCCCGGGAATGCGTGAAATGCTTTCTACCACTGCTGCGCTTTATGGGCAGGGGACGGGTGGTAAGGTTGCTTTGATCACTGATGGTCGTTTTTCCGGTGGTACGCGCGGGTTCTGTATCGGGCATGTTGGACCGGAGGCCGCTGTTGGTGGGCCGATTGCCCTAATCAAGGATGGGGATATTATCCGCATTGATGCCAATGAAGGGACAATGGATGTTAAATTATCTGATGATGAATTAGCCGAGCGTAAGAAGAGCTGGGTGCCTCGTAAGACAAATTATAACTCAGGCGTGCTTTGGAAATATGCGCAAACAGTTGGCCCGGCACGTGATGGTGCAGTTACACATCCGGGAGCCAAAGAAGAAACCCATGTTTTTGTGGACTTATAGCTTTCATTTATAGGTTTTTTAATTTCTTTTCTATAGTTTAGATAGCGGGAGGGATCATTCTCTTTCGCTGTTTTTCTTTTTATAATCAAATGGGCCTAATATGTATCGATCGTTTTTTCTTATCTGTGCAATGCTTGTCATCACAACATCTGCTTTTGCACAAAATAATAAAGATGCGATTGATACCTTCTATATAGAGCGTGAGGGCGAGCCGCTTTGGATTTCAGGATATGGCCTTAATCGTGATGGCCGTAAATTATTGGAATTCTTACAAGGGTCTTGGGCCAATGGTCTTAATCCTGAAACGTATAATATATCAAAGATAAGTCATTTGCTTGAACTTGATGATGATGAGCATGAAAACCGCCTGAGTGATATAGAGGTTCTTTTAACAGATGGATATGTTGGTTATGTTAGGGATATAAGCGGTATGCGTATTAACGCCAAAGCCAATGCCTTAAACCCCAAGCATTGGAAGCAGCGTGTGAGCGCGGAAGAGGCGTTATCGCTATTACCGATGCATAAAGATGATATTGAAGACTTTCTTGAAACATTAGAGCCACAGACGAATACATATCAAAGCCTAAAAAAGGAGTTGGTTAATTTAGCTGAAAACACGGATTTTAGTCGTATCAATAGTGAGAAGATTACTCTTAATGGTGTGTTGCGCCCCGGTTTTGGTAATAATAGCGTGACGAAGCTCCGCCAACGTTTTCAAATTGATCCTATTGATGAGGATGCTCGTTATACTTATGACCCTGCATTGGTGCAGGCTATTATGCATTTTCAAGATGAGCATGGTTTAAAGCCCGATGGAATTATCGGCAAGCAAACGCTTAGAGCTTTAAATCAGTCAGAGCAAGATAAGATAAATCAACTTATTGTGAATATGGAGCGCTTGCGCTGGGTTTATGATGAAAAACCTGAGCGTTTTATTGTGGTGAATATCCCATCCTACACGCTCTGGGCTGTTGATCACGGTAAGGTGGCATTTGAAATGCCCGTAGTTGTGGGGCGGAAGAAGCGTAAAACGCTCTCTTTTATTACAAAAGTTCATGGTGTGCGTTTTAACCCGACATGGACGGTCCCTAAAACTATCAAGAAGGAAGATATTCTGCCCAAACTTCAAGAAGATCCTATGTATTTATCGGATAAGGGGATGGAACTTTATGATGGTTATGGGCGTGATTCTGCTACGCTTGATCCATCTGTCATTGATTGGTCGCAGGTCAGTATTGAGGATTTAGCAGGGTTTCGCATGGTACAAGGAACCGGTGCAACCAATCCTTTGGGGCGTTTTCGTGTGCTTATGCCCAATGAGCATAATATCTACTTACATGATACCAATGAAAAACATTATTTTGCCCGTGTGGATAGAGCCAAATCATCGGGCTGTATCCGTATGAAGGATCCGGAGAAAATAGCCGATTTTATAATGAGCTATAAATCGAATTGGAATGAAGAAAAAATGTCAAAAATTTTGGAATCCCAAAAAACAACGGATGTTTATACAGATGAAGGAATGCCCGTTTATATCCTTTATTATACCATATGGCTTGGGGATAAAATGCAGATTGTCTATGGATATGATGTATATGACGATGATAAGAATATCTTGCAAGACCTTCAAAAGCTTGACGGAATACCAAAATTTGATCATACTGATGAAAATATCATATCTGCTGTGGATTAAATTTTTCATTGCTAGAAATTAATGAGTATTCCGCTCGAGTTTTTTTCTCACTTTACTGCTTTACAAAATTATTGTAGAACTACGCCTTCTAGCGTAAGAATTATTATGTAATGAACTTTATTTGCATATAATTTAAAAGAATAAAAGGAAGTATGAATGATAAGCAAATTTTTTGATGAATGTGCAGATGATGAAAAAATTATAGCTCAACGTCGTAATTTTCTTAAAATGGGATTAGCCGGTGTTATTGGCGCATCCCTTCCTTTTATTGGTTCTAGCAGTGTCCTTGCCGCAAATAGTAATGCCGCGTGGAAAATTGGCTTTCGTAATGCCCATACGGGGGAGAGCTTCTCTGGTGTGTATCGCGTTGGTGATAAATACCTTCCCGAAGCATTTGAACGTATTAACTATGTTTTACGTGATTTCCGCACTGAGGAAGTATTTCCAATGGACCCACATACGATTGATATTTTATCTATTATCCAACGTAAAATGGGAACAACACAATCTTTTCAGGCTTTATCAGGATACCGTAGCCCAAAGACAAATGCGATGTTAAGCAAGAATACACGCGGTGTTGCTTCTAATTCCTTCCATATGTATGGTCAGGCGATTGATATTCGCCTTGAAGGGTATAATACCAAAACCCTGCGTAATGTTGCTAAGTCTCTGCAAGCAGGTGGTGTTGGATATTATCCGCGCAGTAACTTTGTTCATGTTGATACGGGCGCTGTTCGTACCTGGGTTACTTAATAATCAAGCATAAAAAATAAGATGATACTTATAGGCCTTGGCGCGAATTTAAATGGAAAATACGGCTCGCCCGAGGACGCTTTACGGGCATGCGCGTTACAATTTTCAGATCATGGTCTGAAAATCATTGCTGCATCCAATATCTGGCAATCCGCACCGGTTCCGATGTCAGATCAGCCATGGTATAAAAATGCCGTTTGCATGATTGAAACAGAGCGTGGTTCAGAGGAACTTCTTAATATTTTATCACAAATTGAACATGAAGCAG
>CAXBFT010000112.1:0-6819 GCA_963974945.1 uncultured Alphaproteobacteria bacterium | reverse complement strand
CAATATCGAACAGGCCGAGGGTGTCATGACTTTCATGACCAGTCCGGCCATGATATTAATGGTGGTTGATTTTCCTGCACCATTGGGGCCGAGTAATGCGAATATGGAGCCGCGCGGAATATCCAAATCAATGCCATCTAAGGCAATTTTTTCGGGTAGGCGTTTTCTTTTTTTATAAACTTTTCTAAGATTCCGAATTTCAATAGCATTTTTCATGCCCAATCAGTACTGCATTTTTGATGCAAAGCAAAGCCCTAAACGATGGCTTTATTGTGATTGTTAATGCATGATCTAGAGCTTGTAATGTTCTTCCAGCCATGCTCTTGCACCTGCATCATCCTTTAGGTAGGCATCCCAAAAGGCGTGTGCGGCGTTGATGATTTCACGTTCATGTTCTTCGCGTTTATCATTATCGGTCAATTTGCCGCGCGTCCCGTTATAGACCATATGGTCGCCGCCCTCTAAAATTTGGGTGTATTGTTCGGAGTGGTTGGCATGGTCACGGACAAGCAATCGGTGCTGGTAACCATAGCCTTCAAGGGGGGATTCGTCTTCTGTTCCAGTCATGTGGAGGAGGGGGATTTCGATACCGCCATATATATCTGCTGGATTTGCATTTGTAAGATGAGCGATGGGGACTGGGCTGTAGACGATTCCGCAACAAAGTCGCTTATCGCGGATGGTTTGTAAGTTATTGTCCAAATCAGGGAATTGCATACCAGCCATCACTTGTGTTGTCATTGCGCCAAAGGAGTGACCGGACATGCCAATGCGTGTAAGATCCATAATATCGCCGATTTCTGGGTTCTCTTTGGCCCAATGCTCTAATTGATCTAGGACAAATGGTACATCATGCATACGATCTAAGGTGACCTCACGTGATATTTTGGCATTACGCAGCACATCCCATGGGTGGCCGTCTTTGCCCTCCCACAGGCTGCTATCTGTGCCGATATGGGTTATATGCACAAGAGTGTAGCCTTGCCCCGCCAGATAGCGTGAAATAAAGGATGCGCCATCACGATTGCCGCCAAAGCCATGGCTCCATATAATAACAGGACTACGTTTTAGATTCGTATCTGCGGGGTGGTATATTTTATAAGGAACAGCGCGGCCGTTGCGTGAGAAGTCAATAAATTCTCCACGTTTCAGTAAAACACGATATGGGGTTTCTCGTGCAGCGTTTTTGGGTGTCCATACAGTCATGGCAAAAATCTTTATTTTTTACGGAAACGATCCAATGAAATCACTTCACCTGTTTTCTCTCCACCGCCGTTACTTGGGCTGTCAGGATCAGGGTCATCGTCATCCGGCATTTCGGACAGGATAAGGTCTTCGTCACTCATCGCATCGCCCAATGGTTGGAATTGCAAGGCAAAGTTAACAGAAGGGTCGGCAAAGATACTAATCGCGCCAAGGGGAACAATCAGCTTTTCCGGAACGTTGTTGAATGATAATGTGACCTCTAATCTCTCATCATTGACGAAAAGGTCAGAGAATTGATATTGTAGGACAATAGTCATCTCACCCGGATAACGATCACGAAGATAGCTTGGGATTTTAACACCAGGATAATCCGTTAAAAACGTGATGTAGAAATGGTGGTCACCCGGCATACCGCCGCGGACATCATATCCATCGATTACTTCTTGAACAGCCTTGCGCACAACATTTCTTAATGCGGCTTCGACCATTTTATCATATCTTAAAAAATCTTCTTCATCAGTCATGTTTTATATGTCGCAAATGTCAGGGGTATAAATCAAGTGGAGATATTATTATTTCATACTTTATACAACAGCTTTATATAAAACATCAAGCGCGTCTGATTGGTTTTATGTTTTTCATGTCATGCCATTTTTCAGAATTTGCAATATCTTGCATCATAAGCGGGCATAACAGCGCGATATAGGCAAAAAGGATCGGCCATAAATAATGGTGAAAGCCTTTGCGGATGTGATCATCAAATGGCGTATCAGAATGCAGAATGCGCCTGTAAAGTAGTAAAACCGGAATGCACCACCCCCCGCACGCGATTAAAATGGCAATGATTTGCGAATCAATAATAGTGAACAGCCCCGTTAAAACCATAATAAAAAATATAATATAACCCGCCATAATCGTAGCGACAACTGCGCATAGGGTAAGGAGGCCGTAGCCTAAAATCGTTCCAAATGCTGAAATTAAATTTTGTTGGAGGTCGTTTTTATTTCTATTCCATAGATAAAATATGATCCATAAGCTCAGAATGGTGACCTCACCATAAAGATTGACGCCTTTGCTCATCTGTATGGCATCATACAATCCAACACATAGGGATGAGAACATGATAAAGACGAGTGTTTCAAATTGTTTGTACCAAATAAAATGATTGAATTTTTGTGCGCGCATATCGTTATCATACAACCATTCCCATGTAGAAAGAACAAAGGACATTGCCGAAAAAATACAGATAATATAGAGCAAGGTCGGTGCGGTATAAGTGGCGGGGGAGATTGTCTCAATCATAGTGTATGATCCGCGTATTTTTATTGGTTACAAAAAATAAAAATGCCTGCACTTCTGTTGCAAGGTAGCAGGCACACCCCACTTGAAGGACGTTAATCAATCAAGGATTCATTTGTAGCTGTCGCTACTGCCCAATTAGGCAGCGATGCGACCTTCACCTTCAACAACAGAGTTGTCGTTAGCTGCTACGAACGCAAAGTTATCGTTTGCATTTATAAAAATAGCCCGATAACGGCGGATACTATGCCGAACACCATTAAAATGCCTTTACTGCGCGTGTCGATCCTGTGTCGGCCCCATCATATGAAATCTGCACGAAGCCTGATTTTATATGGTGGAGCCGCCGGGTACTGCCCCCGGGTCCACAACGTTTATTCCGCACCAACGTTTAGTGTCATATCTGGCGAACCAGCAAGATCATTATACGCTTTAAAATGCATAAGTCCAAAAATTAATAATGTAATTTAAGATCAATATATTGATTTTCATAATGATTGTTGCTTATACTGTGAAAAAATATAAAGAATGCGGGTTATGGTATATATAAATTATCTTGAAAAAGACGATGATGACGAAGATGTTTTGATCAACGGTTTGCTATCTATTGCAAGCACATATGGTCGGGTCGCTCGTGATTTACTACCCTTAAACAATGATTTAGCACAGCAGTATTCCGGATTGAAATCGGAGTGTATGCGCGAAGTTCAACCGATTGACCAATATCGCCATAAGGCACAAAGCCTTCTAATTAATTTCAGTGGTACCTATTTGAATATCTGTGAAGAAAATAATCTTTTAGATAAGAGAATTTCCGGTCAAATAATGATCAAAGATTTATTTGGTATAATTGCATCATATCAGGAGAGTAAGGTGGCAGCCCCTGTTATTACAACGTTGCCAAGTTCCAGAGATCAAACCAGTAAAGCAACCGACACAACATATTCAAAAACCGATATTACGGTTGGTATGATCATTGAAGGTGTAAAGCGTCATTTTGATGAAACTAAAAAGCTTTATGGCGTTGGTCAGTGGCCGAGTTGTAAAGATTATTCAAGCATCAGTGATGGCCCGTTGAGGGGCGAGTCTTTTGGGACAATAGATAAACATCTTCGTGACGGTGGGCGGGGGCTTCCAGGCGAATCATCTTTATCGCAATTGATGGAGGAGCATGGCTTAGGCTCTCATATCACGATACAAGATATATTAGATGCGGCGAAATTACATTTTTTTCAAACAAAAGAAAAAACAGGCGTTGGAAAATGGCCATCATCATCAGATAGAACCAGGATTACATCAGGCCCTCTGGAAGGGAAAACATGGAAGGGAATTGATACGGCGTTTCATCGTGGGTATTTTAATTTGCCATCTGATACTACATTGTCGTGTTTTTTGAAAGAGAATGGGTGTTTTGATAGTAATATCATTGATCCTTCTGATGTTGTTGAGGCAGCAAAGTTGCATTACAGCCAAATGAAGGAAAAAACCGGCAGGGGGCGTTGGCCATCATCTAAGGATAATAAGGTTATAGAAACAGGCCCTTTAAAGGGCGAAAAATGGTCCTCAATTCATACTGCGATTCGTGATGGTTATCGTGGGTTTGATCCTACAGAAGGCGGTTTACCGGCCTTTTTAAGAGCGCATGATTGTTATGACCGCGCGATAACTAAAAATGATATTATTGTGTCTGCTCTTTATTACAAAACTCAAAATAAAGATAATAAATGGCCATCGAATAAGACTAAAGCCCCTGTGTGTGATGATACAGTTTTACATGGTATGACGTGGGCTTCAATTGATAAGCGTAAAATAGAGGGGATGTCTCTTTTTCAAATAATTAGTGAATATGAGCAACAGCCTGATATCTACCAAGAGGCAAAAAAAGCCACTGATGAAATTATCGGGAATTTGTCTCAGGCGGAAGATGATCATAAATTTGAGTTTGATTCATTAGATTTATAAAGTTTCTTATAGTCTTAAAGAGCCAACATATTTTTTAACAATATCATTTCTAACTTCGGCGGGATCTTCTTGCGATAGCTCTGCTTTAAACTTTACGAATTCATCAACAACAGGGTTATGGGCAAAATCTAAGACGTATTCTTTTGTTTTTTCATCTAGTCCGCGCGTCATCTCAGAAAAGTCTTGTGCGAGTGGGACGTTTGATGCTTTTGAAATCGTCATAACTATGATCTTTCGCGGTGTTGCTGTTTTTCTTATGCGCCTTATACGCCCCTAATGAGGGAGCGTCAAATATTTTGGCTTGGTTTTCCATGCATCATACGAATAGTGATTATGCGAAACACACAGTCCAATAAAATATCTGGATTATTAAGCTTTACGCTTCCCCAATAAAAAGAATCGCCATACCATAGCGCTATGAAACAATATTTAGATCTTATGCGCCATGTCTTGGATAATGGCACGGTAAAGGAAGACCGCACGGGGACTGGCACACGCTCTGTCTTCGGGCATCAAATGCGCTTTGATTTATCAGAAGGCTTTCCTCTTGTAACAACTAAAAAATGCCATCTGAAATCTATTATTCATGAGCTGTTATGGTTTTTAAAGGGAGATACCAATATCGCCTATTTAAGCGAGAACGGCGTAAAGATTTGGGATGAATGGGCGGATGAGAATGGTGATCTTGGTCCCGTCTATGGGCATCAATGGAGGAGCTGGGGCGCGGCAGACGGACAAAAAATTGATCAGATTACAAATGTGATTGAGCGTATAAAATCAAACCCTGATGATCGACGTCTTATTGTCTGTTCGTGGAATGTCGGGGAAATAGGCAAAATGGCTTTGCCGCCTTGTCACTGTTTCTTTCAGTTTTATGTTGCAGATGGAAAATTATCCTGCCAGCTTTATCAGCGCAGCGCCGATATTTTTCTGGGTGTTCCTTTTAATATTTCTTCTTATGCTCTTTTAACGATGATGGTTGCGCAGGTCACGGGGCTTGCGTTGGGGGAATTTATTCACACCCTAGGTGATGCGCATTTATATTCTAATCATATGGATCAGGCCGCGTTGCAGCTCTCTCGCACGCCCTTGAAGTTACCGGAAATGCATTTGAATCCGAATGTGAAAAGCATATTCGATTTCAAGATAGAGGATTTTGATCTTGTCGGGTATGAGGCGCATCCACATATTAAAGCCCCGGTTGCCGTTTAATCTCTTTCCAAAAATGCGCCTGCTAAAGGTTTGAATTTCTGCAATATAATTTTATAGTTCTGCGTATTCTCTGCCCAGATAGCAAAATTTTCATTTCTTGATGGGGTAAGAAGCATAAGAAAATAGTAATAATTACCTCCGACTAAAATCGAAGACCAAAATTCATATTCGCTCATATTATTTGCGCTATCAATCCCTTTATAGACCTCCGTGATTGCAAAATCCATGCTTTCATCATAGGTGAATGGGTAGTCGTCTTTGATTTTTTCACCTATAAGCACGCCATTGGCTTCAATGCTGGTTTTGTATTCTTTGACATAGTCTATCAAGTTCGACTGAATGGAGGATGAAACTACTGTGACATCAACTTTTCCATCAGGTGAACTGTTGTTGATATTACCCTTATCGTCTTGCTTCACATTTATAATTGAGGCATTCATGATATCCACATTGCGCATGGCTTTTGCAAAAACACGCCATGTTTCAGGATAGCTGATTTCAGCAACATCTAGGAAACGATAGGATTCTAGGCCTATAAGCTGCCTATCTTTTTTGTTAGATAATTTGAAAGACGAAAGGACTTGTTGTTGCATTGCGGCCTGTTCTTGGATAAAGGCAACAGGAACGTAGTACTTCACCATAATAATTTTCGTGCCATTAATCGTGATTAAAGTCCGCAAATAAAAGGAATAGTCTTTTTCCATCACAACCATTAAAGATTCAACCAAATCTTCGTTATGAACAACAAACCCCTCCATGGCATAACCACCCTCAAGAATATATTTGAGGTACCATTGCTCTACGGTAAGATTTTCTTCCAAATTTAACGCTTCAATTTCCAGGCGCACCCGTCCCATGATTGTTGGTCTTCCATAGAATACGTTAAGATCTAGGAATAGCTTTTCACTTAGGATAAAGTTACTTGAGCTTTTGTCTTCACGTTCTATCCAGTCTTTTGGAATTCGAATAGAATAGGCAAGAGAATCATCTCCATAAGGCTTCTTTTTGATTGGTTTTGTTTCTTCTATAAATTTTTTATTGTCTAATAATTCTAATTTAGGCATATCTTTTCGAAAGCGTGCAAAAATATCATCAGACATTTTTTCTTGCGCGTAAGAGATGCTTGGTAACAGAAGGGTT
>CAXBFT010000111.1:0-6861 GCA_963974945.1 uncultured Alphaproteobacteria bacterium | reverse complement strand
CAACCATGGTTATAATAATCTTATGCACCGTATTATATAATTTAAATTGGTTTGTTTCTGCACATTTTGTAATGAAGGGTATCGAGAATTACTTAGTTAACCTTGAGCAAAACGCCAATATTTCTGAGCTACGCTATAGCGCGCCAAAACTTACAGGTTATCCCTATAAGCTTAATCTGGAAATGGAAGGTATTCATTTTAAATCACAGGGACAGGTTTTTAATGTTGATCTACTTCAGGCACAAAGCTGGCCTTTATTAAATATGCCGATTTCTATTCAGGCTCAAAATATCAACGTCCTCCTGCCGCGCCAAGGTACACCGTTATTTTTTAATGCCTTTGATGCCATTCTTACACATCATAATAATGTACTCACGATCAAGAAGAGCGCCCTTTACGCCAATACAACAGTTGGGCGTGTGTCTGGTATTATTGATACGTCTAAACCGCCCTATCCCATTATAAATTTAAATTTGGATTTAGAAAATCACATGCCGTTCTTACTTGATTTGGTAGCGAAAAATTTGGTAAAGCAAAAACAGGCTATGTTTGCGAACATCGCCCTTAATGCCCTGCAACAAGATGGTGTGGTTCATACAACTCTAACTTCGCAGGATAATAAGATTTATTTGGGGCCATTACGTATTTTTGAATTACCGCTAAAAAACTAGGCTTGCCCTTGTTCGATAATAGATTTGCGAATGGCGCGTGTTTCAGTGAATTTATTGAATAAAAATTCACCATCGCCCTTACGAATAGCGCGCTGCATCTCGGACATATCTTCGGTGAGGCGTTGTAGTATCTCTAAGACAGCCTCTTTATTATTCAAGAAAACATCACGCCACATCACCGGATCAGACGCGGCAATTCGGGTAAAATCACGGAAACCACTGGCAGAAAATTTAATCACTTCAGATTTAATATCATCACCAAGCTCATTAGCCGTACCAACAATTGTGTAGGCGATAAGATGCGGGATGTGGGATGTAATACCCAAAACAAGATCATGATGTTTCGGTTCCATAATTTCAACATGAGATCCGCACGCTTCCCAAAGCTTTGTAATCTGCTCAACGGCTCTGATACTACTTTCAGGCAATGGTGTTAAAATGCACCAACGCCCTTCAAAAAGCTCAAGAAACCCTGATTCAGGACCAGAGAATTCTGTACCTGCGATGGGGTGTGCGGGGATAAATTCAATACCGGATCGGCAAAACGGCTTAATAGCTTCAATCACAGACATCTTTACAGAGCCTGTATCACTTATGATCGCACCTTCCATTAGATTCGGCGCAATCATTTCTGCCACTTTTTTCATTGCGCCGACAGGCACACATAAAACAACGATATTCGCGTCTTTTACGCCTTGCGCAAGATTTGTGGTGGCCTCATCAGCAAGGTTAAGCACCCGAACCTTATCGCAAACGTCTTCGCTTATATCTGCGGCGACCAAGGTTTCCGCCAAACCATGCTTTTTAATGTTATGTGCAAGTGATGAGCCAATAAGCCCCATCCCTATAATTGTGATTTTCTTTACCATGAAATCTATCTCTAAAATCTTATATTTATATCTTAATCGGAAAATTATTATCTAACGTCAGGTATAATGGGATACCCACCAACGACAGAACAATAAGAGCAGAAATCACCAAAGGCATCTTTCAGGCGTGCAGGAATATTCGAATCACTAGCGATAAAGCCCTGCACCTCTAATAAATAAATTTTATACGACGCGCTATGCGGAGATGCTGCACTATATAGATTTATTGAGTCTAAGCCGATATCATCCGCGTGTTCTATGATACGTGCGCGACTAACTTCTTTGTTAACCTCAAGGGCAATAAAGCTAATATCATCACCAGAGTCCATAAACTCTGTTCTAGAAATAATCAGCGCGCGATCAAAGGAGTCCTGTTCCCCTTTTTTGCTATGTCCGTGCGGCAAGGCACAGATAACAGATAATGTTTCATCCGATGATGTATTCAATAGATGAGACCACCACGGCGCAGATTCATGGTTCAAATCAGGCCAAGGCACAACGGCGAAATCTGTTTTTCCGTCCATAACTTGTGCAATCGCACTTTGTGCACCAATAATTTTTTTCATCGGGACAGAGCTGCCGAAATAATCTTTCGCCATATCCCAATACAAACATTTATTATCTTCTGCACAAACACTCACGGTAAATCCTGATTGTAAGAAAGCAACGGAGCCGACAAGCTCCCGCCAAATTCGAACAATCGTAGATTTAGGCAATAAACCCTCATGGCGTGAAAGCAAGCGGCGGATCATACGAGCCTCCCGCGCAGGCTGCACAATCTGAAGCCCCTCCTTCTTCTTTGCCTGCGCAACAGAAGACACAAGAGATGCACGACGCATTAACAAATCATGCAATTGATTGTCGATACTATCGATTTCTTCGCGGATCTCGTTTAATGTTTTTGACATTGAATTCTTTTTATCCCAACTTAACTAGGAATACTTAGCGCGTACACGCGTATAAATCAATTGTATATTGAGGAACAAAGCACAATGCCATTGGTTGCCTATAAAGATCTGCCAACTTTTGCCCGTTTAAAAACCGAGGGGCGCAATATATTGCCCCCTGATCGCGCGCAACAACAAGACATACGTGAAATGCATATTGGCTTGCTTAACATGATGCCTGACGCGGCATTAGAGGCCACAGAACGTCAATTTTTCAGGCTTGTTGGGGAAAGCAACCAAATCGCGCAGCTCTACATTCATCCTTTTAGCCTACCTGAACTCAATCGTAGTCAGGAGGCTATATCGATCATTATTACAAACCATTTGAAAAATTACAAGAAGATGGCCTTGATGCTCTCATTATTACCGGCGCAAATGTATCAAGACCTAATTTAGAGGATGAACCATTCTGGGAGCCATTAAAAAATGTTGTGGATTGGGCGTGGGATAATGTGACATCAACAATGTGTTCTTGCCTTGCCACCCATGCAGTTATGCAAATGCGTTACAACCAAAAACGCACCCCCCTTGAAAGTGGCAAGCTATGGGGTGTCTATAGGCACCGCGTCATAGAGCGCACACACCCATTAGTGCGCAATATGAATACCGTCTTTGATGTTCCGCATTCACGCCACAACGCCATAACACCCGATCAATTTGCACAGGCAGGTATGAAAACACTTGTTGCTGGTAAAAATGTTGGTGCGCATATCGCCGTTAGCCCCGATGGCTTTCGCCTTATCTGTATGCAGGGGCATCCCGAATATGACACGGTCAGCTTGCTTAAAGAATATCAGCGCGAAGTCGGACGCTTTTTGGCGGGGGATCGAATTGATATGCCGCCACATCCTGCGCATTACTTTAAAAATGATTCGCTATATCTGTTGGATCTCTATAATCCACAAACAATGAGCGATGACGAGCTTTGTGCCTTCAATAAGGACTTATTTGAAACATTGGAAAATACATGGAGAGATAGCGCGAGCAGCATTCTGGCAAGCTGGATAGGCTTGGTCTACCAAATCACCAATATGGACAGACAAAAACAATTTATGGATGGCATTGACCCTAATAACCCATTAGGCGATGTCATCTGATTATTGTGGTGTCGGAATAGGTTTAGCGCCAAGAAACCCCTTGGTTTTTGCTAATACAGCAGAGCCGGAGCCAGAATCATCTGCCCTTGCATAGACTTGCTTGCTTGCTTCTATAATGTGAACCCCTGCAACAAACGGTAAAATGCTTTGCCCCATTCTTTCAATAATATTTGCAGATTTCATTATAACGGGCGAATCAGGCAATGGAGGAACAAAAAGCGCGGTTCGGGATGCTTTAGGTTGGAATAAACTATCACGCAGACATTGAGATAATTGCATATGTGTAAAGGGGCGACCATGACCCAAAGGCGACCAATCCGCCCGAGCCCAAACGCCCATGCGATTAGGTACAATCACCATTAAACGCCCATTAGGTTTTAAAACTCGCCATATTTCACGCATGGCCTTATGCATATCATTACTAAATTCCAAATGATGGATCAAAAGAATGCGGTCAATTGAGGAATTTTCAATGGGAAGGCGGTGGTCTCTGGACATCAACACCATGTTTTTTTTCCCTACCGGCCATTGCGCTGCGCCCTGATGATTGGTCATGCTGGCAAAAACGCGCTCTGCTCCTTTTGATGCAAAATCAAGATAAGGAATGGCATAACCGCCGCCCATAATACGTAAGCCATGGGTATCTGGCCAAAGCTCTGTAATTTGACGCGCTAATAGCTTTCGGACGATCTCACCGATCTCGCTGCTATAAAATTTTTCTAAATCATCAACTGAATTATACATGATTATATTTTACTATAAATGATCGCGTAATTGGTAAATAAGTGGGATATCGGCCTCTGGCATAGGATAGTCATACATATCCTGCGGATAGACCCACTCAAATTTCTGCCCTTCCATTGATTTGACCTCCCCTTTCCATACTCTGCACACAAAAAGCGGCATTAATAAATGAAAGTCATCATAAGCATGTGACGCAAAACCAATGGGAGAATAACAGCATTCCCTCGTCTCAATGCCCAATTCTTCCTCTAACTCCCGCATGAGAGCAAATTCAGGATTTTCTCCTTCATCAACCTTGCCACCAGGAAATTCCCAAAGACCAGCCATTGATTTACCTTCCGGTCTTTGCGCTAATAAAACACGTCCTGCCTTATCAACCAAAGCAACGGCTGCGACTAAAATTATAGGATGGCCAGATGGTTTTTCCGGTCGGGGTTGTTTTAAGGCTTCTGCGCAATTCATATCATTTCACCTGTTTATTAATATAAAGAAAAGCCGCGAAAGAATTTAAAATCTCGCGGCTTTTTATCATTTTTAAAATAACTATTATTCAGCCACAGCTTCAGGAGAAGCTTCTATAGAAGCGTCACTCTCACCCGCGGCAGGCTCTTTAGCCTCAGGCGTAGCTGTTGGTAAAGGATTGCCATTCACATCAAACCTAATAAGTTCAACATCATTTTTCAATTTTGTAACAACTTCTTCAAGTATTTCACGACGAAGTTCTTGTTCGATAAAAGGTTTGATTTGTACAAACTCAGCAGGCGGACGTTTACGCATCTCACCAGCCTTAATCACGTGATAACCAAAGTCTGTTTTTACAGGCGTTTTTGTATATTCACCTGATTTCGTTGCAAATGCAGCATTCGCAAATTCCGCAACAACTTCATTCTGTGCAAAATATCCAAGATCACCACCATTTTCAGCAGAACCGTCTTTTGAATACTCTTTTGCCAATGCTTCAAATGATTCGCCTTTATCAAGTCTGGCGATAATATCTTTTGCCAGTTTTTCATCATCCACAAGAATATGAGATGCTTGCAATTCTTGAAGTTCAGGGAATGTTTTCAGATATTCTTCATATTGCGCCTGTACACGTTCTTCTGTTAATGCGGCACTCACTTCATTTTCAATGAATTGTGCGCGAATAATTTGCTCTTTAGCTAAAGCCAATTTTTCTTTTACGTTTGCATCATTTCCAAGAGAGGATTTAGACGCTTTTTCATCAATGATTTTGTTATTGATGATCTGCTCCAAAGCCATCGGGAACAGCTGTTCCGGCGGGATTTGGCGCATTTGCGCAGGCATAGTATTCATAAGGTCAATAACATCCTGACGCTTAATCTCTTCGCCATTTAATTTGGCAACAACAGGATTCTCATTAACTGCGATAGGCGTAGAATCAGCGCTTTGTGCGACCGTCTCATCGCCCTTATTCATTTTAAGCAGATCAGTTTTGCCGGACATATAGGCCAACACACCAATAGCAGCAACAACCAAAATCACAAGTGTAACAACAACAGCATTTCCACGCTCTGTGCAGTTTTCCTTATGACAACATTTCTCTGAATTCGTCATAACTTCCTCTATCTCTTATCAGATTTACTAAATATCGACCGAGAATATATAAGGGTTGGAATGTTTTCAACACCTAATACTATATCTACCCACAGAGGTTTTGTTGACGTAAGCGATTTTGCGTCCTATACCATGACAACCTATATATTTTTTTAGGGAATATACTCAAGTTTAGGAGAGTTCATGGTACTCGCTCTGGCAACAAAGATTTTTGGTTCATCAAACGAACGTGTTTTAAAAGCTTTTAGAAAGCATATTGCGCCGATTAATGCTTTAGAAGAGCGCTATACAGGCATGGAGGATTCAGAGTTACAGAATCAGACAAACCTATTCAGGGCGCGCTTGGAAAAAGGCGAAACGCTTAATGACATAAGATACGAAGCTTTTTCTGTAGTACGCGAAGCCGCAAAACGTACATTAGGACAGCGCCATTACGATGTGCAGCTTATCGGTGGTCTGGTTTTGGATGAGGGAAAAATTGCAGAGATGCGCACAGGTGAAGGTAAAACCCTTGTGGCGACCCTGGCCGTTTATTTGAATGCTATATCTGGTAAGGGCGTTCACGTTGTTACAGTGAATGATTATCTGGCCGAACGTGACTGCGGTTGGATGAGCCAAGTTTACAATTATCTTGGCCTTACAACAGGATGTATTACAAATAACATCACAGAGGTAGAGCGCCGTCAGGCTTATGCTGCCGATATTACTTATGGCACAAACAATGAATTTGGCTTTGATTACTTACGCGATAATATGAAGTTTAAATTGGAGCAAATGGTACAACGCCCATTTAACTTTGCCATTGTTGATGAGGTCGACTCTATTCTGGTTGATGAAGCGCGTACACCGCTTATTATATCCGGTCCATCCGAAGGCAATACGCAGCTTTATATATCTGTAGATAAAATCATTCCTGAATTGGAAGAAGCGGATTACGAATTAGAAGAAAAGCATAAAA
>CAXBFT010000110.1:0-6884 GCA_963974945.1 uncultured Alphaproteobacteria bacterium | reverse complement strand
TCAGGGCGCGGAATCCGGGCGCGGGATAGCCCTGGGATGGAGCTATATCACCGAAAGCCACCCTCAATATAGTTTGAAAACAATGTTAACCCGCATTGATGCCACGCGTGAAGATGTGAGGCCCTTGCCCTTGGTTATGGTGGGGGAGGGTGCAAAAAATCGTGCGCCGCTTGCCTCGGAAATGATGCTTCCCGCGCAGGTGAGTGCACAATGGAAAAATTTTAATACGCGCGCAGATATAGATGCAATGCTGCAGGGCTTGCGTTATTACTCCTGTCGCACGCAGCAAGAAGAAGCGGCACTCATCGCGCTTTTGATGCGCGAGACATTAGAAATGCCGCGCAATATTACTGCTTTGGTTACGCCCGATCGTGGGTTAGCGCGCCGCGTCAGTGCGCAATGTCGCCGTTGGGGTATTGAGGTTGACGATTCTGCGGGGCGAAATCTTGCCGATACCCGCCTTGGTAAGTTGATTCACCTGAGCGCAAAAATAGGATGTGGAGCTTATGATCCCGTATCTTTATTGGCTTTGCTTAAAATATCCCTCTGCCGTTTTGGTTTGGATGATGCGCATTATCAAAAAATGGTTGCCGTGCTTGAAACGAAAATATTGCGCAGTGATACGATTATATCCTCACATGACATCTTACTTCGTCATGTTGCACAGGATGAAAAAAATAATGAGGTATTAGCGTTTCTTGAGGCGTTTTATGCGGCAGTTTTGCCTTTGCGCCATACGGCGTGGAAAGACGGTGCATCTTTTGATGGTGTATTGAAGGCACATATCAGGGTGATCGAAAACCTTGCCGCAACGCCGGATCAAAGCGGCGCGGATATTTTATGGCGTGGTGATACAGGAGAGGCCGCGGCGCTGTTCTTAAGTGATCTGATGCAGCATAGCGCCCTGATTGATGATGTTGATGCGGGGGAGTATGAAACCGCACTTATGGCTCTTATGGGCGCGGTTAGTATCCGCTCAGCCTATGGCGTGCATCCGCGTTTGTTGATATTGGGGCAGTTAGAGGCTCGTCTGAGCGATGCCGATTTGGTTGTTTTAGGTGGATTGAATGAGGGGACGTGGCCGCCCGATGCGGGGCATGACCCATGGATGTCACGCCCGATGCGCAATGCGTTTGGCCTTCCCGGAACCGATCAGGCCATCGGTATCGCGGCCCATGACTTTGTTCAGGGCTTTTGCGCCCGCCATGTTGTTATGACACGCGCCGAAAAAGTGGAGGGCAGTCCAACTGTACCTGCGCGCTGGCTTGATCGTTTGGATACATTGCTACAGGCGGGCGGACGTAGTCTTGATGAGTTGAGCGATCAAAAATATTACGGATGGATTGACGCTTTGGATGATCATCCTGAATTTATGCCATATAGCCGCCCATCCCCTTGCCCCCCCGTATCCGTTCGTCCCAAAGGGGCATCGGTAACAAAGATTGAGCAATGGATTAAGGACCCATATTCGATTTACATGCATTATGTTTTGCGCCTTCGTAAAATAAATCCATTGGTGCAGGATAATGATTTCGCCCTGCGTGGGAATATGTTGCACGAAATATTAGAGCGCTTCACCTCGCAATACCCGCTTGATCTACCCGATAATGCGGAAGACGAATTTATCAATATTGCGCGGAATGTGTTGAATGAAATGCTGGATACACCTGATGCGCTGCGCTATTGGTGGCCGAAATGCATGAAAATTGCGGGCTGGTTTGTTGCGCATGAACGCAATTGGCGTATGGATGCAAAATTCTTTGAAAGCGAGATTAAGGGCAATATTGACCTTGATGTTGATGGCTTACCCTTTAACCTGCACGGTATAGCAGATCGGATTGATAGGATGCATGGGGGCTATGCCATTATTGATTATAAAATCGGCGGACCTTTTAATAAGGGGGCGTTACAAAAAGGCGCTTTGCCGCAAATGCCATTAGAGGCGGTGATGTTGGCGCAAGGCGGTTTTAACGGCCGTGGTTTTAAGGGGCAAGAGCTACAGCAGGATAAAAAACATATCCCCGCAGGTGATACGCAATATATGGGGTATTGGAAGATGACAGGCGGCGCAAAGGCAGGGGAAGCAATTAATATTGCAGATAAGCTTGATGAGACTATAGAGATTGTATTAGAGGGATTAAAAGAATTGGTGCGCGTGTTCAGATGCGCGCAAACGCCATATTTATGCCAGCCTGATGCGCAAAATACGTTGCGCTATAATAATTATGAGCTTGTCTCACGGTTAAAGGAATGGGCCGTTCTTGATGATATGGCGGATGAGGGCGATTTTTAAGATGATGAATATGCCGGAAAATAAGAATAATAGCCTTGCATCTGATGACCCAAATACGCTTCAACGTGCGGCATCAAATCCGCATGAATCCATATGGGTCGGGGCTTCGGCTGGGACAGGGAAGACGAAGGTTCTGACCGATAGAGTTTTGCGTTTGCTTCTGCCGCGCAGTGATGGGCGCATTGGGACGCCGCCAAACCGTATTCTGTGTTTAACCTTCACGAAGGCTGCTGCGAATGAGATGGCGCTTCGGATTAATAAAACCCTTGGGAAATGGGCGGTGATGGCAATCACCCATGACGATCCGAAGAAATCACTTACCCAAATTTTGTTCGACCTGTTAGGGCATATACCCACGCCAGAGCAAATAAGCGCCGCACAACAGCTTTTCGCCCATGTGATAGATTGCCCGGGCGGTTTACAGATTATGACCATCCACTCCTTCTGTCAGTCAATTCTGGGGCGTTTCCCATTGGAGGCGAGCCTTCAGCCCAATTTTGATATTTTAGAGGAAGGTGTTGCCGCGCAATTGATGCAGCGCGCGCAAAATGATGTCCTTACTTTGGCGCAAAGTCCTGAAAATGCGGATTCTATGTTAGCCAATGCGCTTAATGCCCTTGCCCATGATTTGGATGAGCAAAGCTTTACCAATATTGTGCAAGATGTATGTAGGGAGAGATACCAGCTTGCTCATTTATTATCTTTGACCCATGGCATTGACGGGCTTTACGCCAATATATGCCAATATTACGGCATTATGCCGCACCAAAATTCAGATAGTATTTTAGCCGCTTTATGTGATGATGGCCTTTATGATGCACAAGGCTTGCGCCTTTGTGCCGAATCCATGATGGAAGATAAAGGGAGGGATGCTCCCCTTAAAGGCGCGGCAATTATGCAATGGCTGTGCGCGGATTTGCAGGGGCGTATTGATGGTATTGATGATTATATCTCTACGTTTATAAAAGATGATGGACAGATGTATTCCCGTTCTTTTCCGCCTGCCTCAACTAAAAACACATTTCCTCAGTCAGTCGATATTCTAACCACAGAAGCGCAGCGTCTGATGGATGCGCAGAATAGTATCAAAAGCATAAAATCGGCGCAAATGACCCGCGATGTTTTGATTGTCGGACAAGAGATTTTAGAGCGTTACAGCGCCCTTAAGAAGGCGCGCGGCGTCCTTGACTTTGATGATCTTGTCATTCGTACTATGGCGCTTCTGAGTGGTAAAACAGACAGTTTATCGCATTTGGATGGCGGCGTAACGCCGTGGATCATGTATAAGCTTGATCAGGGTTTGGATCATATCTTGGTGGATGAGGCGCAAGATACGAATCCCGAACAATGGCGCATTATTGAATCATTAAGTGCAGAGTTCTTTACCGGCCTTGGCGCGCGCGATAATGAGGTAGAGCGCACATCTTTTACCGTTGGTGATAATAAACAATCAATCTATAGCTTTCAACGCGCCGCGCCTGAGGAGTTTCAGAGGATGCAGCGCATCTTCCATGAGCGCATCACCCAAAGCGGTAAGGTTAATCGTGCGGTTGGGTTGGATATTTCCTTCCGTTCAACGCAAAGTGTCTTGCGCGTCGTCGACGCAGTTTTTGATGATGCTATCCTGAACAGTGCCGTTGGCGGGGGGCATGTGTCGCATAGTTCATTCCGCAAAGGGCAGGCCGGTATTGTAGAATTATGGCCTGTATTTCAAAGCGCAAAAAAGGAGCAACGTGATTTTTGGGATCCACCTGTTGTAACACGTGGACAAGAGAGCGGATCATCACAATTGGCGGTCTATATTGCCGAAAAAATACAAAACTGGTTGGATCGTAAAGAAAATTTACCTGCATATAATCGCCCTATATGTGCAGGAGACATCATGATTCTTATGCGCTCAAGATCGGCCTTTGTTGATCAGCTGGTCAGGGAGCTAAAAAAACGCTCTGTGCCTGTAAGTGGAGCAGATCGTATGGTTCTGGGGGAGCAAATAGCGGTGCAGGACTTGCTGGCGATGGCTCGTTTTTGCTTGCTTCCTGATGATGACTTGACCTTGGCGGAGGTTCTTAAGTCACCCTTCTTAGGATGGGATGAGGATGAGCTTTTCTCCTTGGCTTATAATCGCAAAGGGTCGCTCTGGCAGGAGCTGTGTAATTTTAATGCAGAGCGTCTGGAGGCCATCCCTGATCGTCGCGATGATATGCCGGTTATATCAGATCAAAAACGTAATCAGGCGCGTGATTACCTAGCGCGCTTAATGGGGCGGGCGCGGTATTTGGGGGCATATGAGTTTTTTACGCATATCCTAAATTTACCTTGCCCCGCTGATGCGCGCTCCGGCTTACGGGCGGTACGCTATCGGTTGGGCGATGATGCACTTGACCCAATAGAGGAGCTGATGAATGCAGCGCTTTCCTTTGGGTATGATAATATTGATCATCTGCAAATATTTCTCGATCACCAAGAACGCGCAGATGTAAAGATTAAGCGCGAAATGGATGAGCAGGGTGGGCAAGTGCGTATTATGACCGTGCATGGATCAAAGGGGTTGCAAGCCCCCATTGTCATTATGCCTGATACCATGGAAAGTGGCGCAGCGAAAAAGGGCGGACGATTGCTTTGGCCGAGTAAAACCAGTCTGGATGTTCCGCTTTATTCCCCTCGCCAAAATGATGATCCGCAGCAATATAAAACCATTGCCGATAAAGCTAAGGCTTTGGATGAGCAGGAATCTTATCGACTTCTCTATGTTGCTATGACACGCGCCGCTGATCGTCTTTATGTTGCGGGGCATATGGGAACGCGTGATGCGAAAGATCATTCATGGTATTATCAGGTCAGGCGCGCAATGCTGCAAGATCAAAGTTGTCAGGAAATTGAGCAAGGCGATCATAAAATTCTGCGCGTAGAGAACCCGCAAGAGGCCAGCCCCGATAAGGCGAAAGAAGAAAAATCGCAAGAGTATAAAGATATGCCTTTGCCACAATGGGCGCTCAACCCTGCACCACAAGAACCATTCCCGCCGCGCCCGTTAATGCCGTCACGCCCCAGTGATGATGATCTTGCGCCTGCAACATCGCCGTTAATTGCGGGGCAGGATAATCGTTTTAAGCGCGGGAATTTAACGCATAAATTATTGCAATTCCTGCCTGATTTCGCAGTAGAAAATCGACGCGATGTGGCGCAAGCCTTTATACAGAAAAGCCCTCAAGGCTTATCAAAATTGACCTGCAATAGCATTGTTGATGAGGTAATGAATATTTTGGAGAATAAAGAATTCGCAGCATTTTTTTCCGAAGGCTCTATGGCGGAGGTATCCCTCACAGGACTTATGAGCGATAACCGTATTATTAGTGGGCAGATTGACCGCCTTGTTATCGGTAAAGATGAGGTTTGGATTGTTGATTATAAAACCAATCGCCCCCCGCCAAAAGATCCTAAGGACATTCCGCAAATATATCGCAAGCAATTAGCGGCCTATCGCGATACGATTCAAAATATATATCCACAACGAAAAATAAATATGGCGTTGCTTTGGACGGATGGCCCGTTTTTAACTTTGCTGCAATAAAAAAAGCACAGCATGATGCTGCTGTGCTTTTAAATTTATAATATAATTCGGCCTAAACCTTATCATTCAGCCATTCAATAAGCTGTGATTTCGGCATACCGCTTACATGGGTATCAACAACCTTGCCACCTTTAAACAGCATCAGCGTAGGAACGCCGCGCAAACCATATTTTGTTGGTGTTTCGGGGGCTTCTTCGATATTCATTTTTACGATCTTTACCTTGCCGACCATTTCGCTGGCAACATCCTCAACAATCGGGAGGAGGGCCTTACATGGGCCACACCATTCTGCCCAGAAATCTACCAAAACCGGTGTGTCAGAATTTATAACTTCAGATTCGAAATCGCTATCGTTTACGGCTTTCAATGGCATCTGATCTTCCTTTCTATTATTCGTCTTTATTTATGCTCGGACATTGTTATTTGCATCTGACATAGAAAACTATGCTGCGCCGCTCATGCTTTGTCCGAAAATAAAGCAAAACGACTATACTCGAATTTTCATCCCTAACTATGGACGAGTCGTTTGATTCGTCAAGAGATTCGCTCCTGACTCTTATGGATATTCATTTTTTTTCTATAAATAGATACGAAGTATTTTTAAAAATGCAATATTTGTAATTATATTACATATTCTGCTATATAAAGATCGGTATTAGAATATATAAAAATGCGGGTGTAATAAAACATGATGGATAGAGATAAATCGTTATCTCGGCGAGATTTCAGTAAAATGTTAATTGGCGCATTTTTTGCGGCAGGCAGTAATGTGAATGGTATGTTTACATCCTCGGCGCATGCCGCGGATGTCAGTCCCCTTTTTGATACGGATATGCCATCAGGTGCAAAGATAATGCCTGTTATGCGGGCGAAAACATCTGGCGCTTGGGTTATTGGGCAAGACAATTTTCTTAAAGACTCTTTTGCAACGCGCAATGAGGATGACATCAATATTGATACGGATCAGCAAATTTATACCGGATCGATTATTAAGCTGCTGACCTTTGCTGCGACAATGCG
>CAXBFT010000109.1:0-6901 GCA_963974945.1 uncultured Alphaproteobacteria bacterium | reverse complement strand
CTCACTTTTAGAGGAGTTGAAAGGTGGTGAATATGAAATGGTGGGCCCGGCCGGACTCGAACCGGCACGTCCATACGGACAACAGATTTTAAGTCTGCAGCGTCTACCATTCCGCCACGGGCCCAACCTAGATTTTAAGCTGTTGCCATATGATTCACAGGCAACAGCGCATTTTATAGTCTAGATATATGTGTGATGCAATATCTTCGGTTCATTTCTTTTGGTTATTTTTATGTTTAATTTAGGAAATAGCGCATATTTTCACGTTATCCGTTTGATTTAAAGCATTTTCAATTAACTTGAGTAGGGGGCTGCTTACATCCTCTGTAAAAATTTGTGATCCTATTTTGACCACCTTATCCATTATAATGATTGGTGTATTGATGATCCCTTTTAAAATAACGGGCGGTTCTGACATTTTATAATGCAGGCCATTCATTTCTTCATGAAAAACACACCCGTTCATGGCACTGGCCAAACCGAACTCCAGATCAAAGCAAGAGAGCGTAGAAAAAATGTAATCTTGTAAATTCGTACCATCAATTAGTGTTGCGCCAAAACTTGCCCCCATAAAACGGCAGCCTTGTAAGTTTGAATAGGCGAAGCATGTATTATAAAAAGAGCAATTATTAAAAATACTATTTTGTAAATTAGCTTCTGATAAATTTGTGCCTGTTAAATTAGCACCTGTAAAACATGCTCCACTCATATTTGCGCCGTCAAGATTAGCATTTGAAAGATTTCTATCTCTCAAATCTATATGGCTCAGATCAAGTCCTTTCTCAATTGCATACTCTATGCATCGTGTATAAGATTGGTAGTAGCCTGAGAATAATATGGTGTTCTCATTGTGTGTTTTTAGTGTGTAATAATTCATTCTTTTCCCCATAAAGTTGTATTACTGCAGGTGATATTTATTATGGGGCGGGTTTATGTCAAGTTTATTTACATAGTGTATATTTTGCATTTATTACATCTTTCTAATTTAATTTTTATAATCAATAGCTTATGTGTTGTTATGTAAATATTGTATTTATACTAAAGTATGTATTATGTGAATTCATTGGTATGTAGAGAGCTGTTGAATATACTTTTTCACACTTAACAACATAGGGTTTATCCTGTAGAAAAATCCTATGTACGAAGAAAATAATCCATCGATTACTGTGGGCGTAGAGTGTATTAGGGGGTATCTTGCCTCTTTACCGCTAAGCCCAGGGGTATATCGTATGATAGCCACAAATGATGAGGTTTTATATGTTGGTAAGGCAAAAGCGCTTAAGAACCGTGTGACCTCTTATACGCATTTTGAACAGTTGCCGCATAGGTTACAGCGCATGGTGTCCCTTACTGTGCGGATGGAATTTATCAATACCCATACAGAAGCCGAAGCCCTTATTCTTGAGGCAAATCTTATAAAAAAGCTGAAGCCGCGTTTTAATATATTACTGCGTGATGATAAGTCCTTTCCATATATTGTACTGCGTAGTGATCATAAGTTTCCGCAGATATTAAAGCATCGTGGGGCAAAGACTTTGCAGGGGGCATATTTTGGGCCATTTCCATCCGCAGGGGATGTTAATCGTACAATAGCAGTGCTACAGCGCGCCTTTTTGCTTCGTAATTGCAGTGATAGCTATTTTGTAAAAAGAGAGCGTCCTTGCCTTCAGTATCATATTAAGCGCTGTACTGCGCCATGTGTCGGCTTGGTGAGTAAGGCGGAATATGAGGGACAGGTTCAAGGTGCACGCAATTTTATGGTAGGAAAAAGCCGTCTTGTGCAAGACGCACTTACTGAGCAGATGCATCAGGCGAGCGCCGCATTAGATTATGAGGCGGCTGCATCATATAGAGATCGTATCCGCGCTCTGACCTCAGTTCAGGCTCAACATGATGTGGACGCGGATATTGGTGATGCCGATGTTATGGCGTTGGCGCAAAAAGACGGGGTAAGTTGTATTCAAGTTTTTTTTTACCGTGCCGGGCGAAACCTAGGCAATCGTGCTTATTCCCCCCGCCACAGCAATGATGAGTGTGGCGAAGACATTTTCTGCGCCTTTATGGCGCAGTTTTATCAAAATAAATCTATTCCCAAAACAATCATGGTAAATATGGATTTGCCGGAGCATGATTTGCTTGAGCAGGCATTTTCAGAAAAGGCGGAGCATAAAGTCTCTATTTTGTATCCTAGGCGCGGAAAAAATAAGAAGGCTGTCGATTTCGTTGCTAATAATGCAGAAGAGGCATTATCGCGTCACCTTGCACAATCTGCAACGCGTTTAAAATTGCGCGAAGGGGTCGCGGGGTTATTCGGGCTTGATGACGTGCCAAAACGCATAGAGGTTTATGATAACAGTCATATTTCAGGCACGCATATGGTTGGCGGAATGATTGTTGAGGGGGAAGATGGCTTTAATAAAAAAGCATATCGCAAATTTAACATTAAAGAAGCCAAAGCCGCCGATGATTATGGCATGATGCGTGAGGTTATGACACGGCGTTTTAAACGTAGTCTGGAGGAAGGGCATGGCGCGGGCAGTGAAAATTGGCCTGATCTATTGCTCATTGATGGTGGCCTCGGACAATTAGGTGTTTGCCGTGAGGTATTAGAAGGTCTGGGTGTTATTGATTTGGTTACAATAGTAGGTATAGCCAAAGGAGAAGATCGTGATGCAGGGCGTGAAAAATTCTTTATGCATGGGCGCGAGATGTTTCAGTTGCCCGTAAATGATCCTGTGCTTAATTATTTACAACGTCTGCGGGATGAGGCACATCGCTTTGCAATCGGTGCACATCGGGTACGCAGATCGAAGGCTATATCAGACTCTCCGCTTGATGATATTGCAGGTGTCGGCGATAGGCGCAAAAAGGCTTTGTTACTACATTTTGGTTCTGGTAAGGCTGTTTCTGCGGCGGGAATAGAAGATTTAGCGCGTGTCGAAGGCATTTCGCACGCACTTGCACAGAAGATTTATGATCATTTTCATGGGTGAATGACTCACAGCTTTATGTTTTTGCATAAAATGAGAACAAAAAAATAAATTCGTTGCGAATCAAACCGATACTTTTTTGTCTGGGGAAAACTCCGAATCAAGCCTTGCAGCTGTCAATTCATCGTGTTAGATTTTCGTCAATTCAGTCACAGTTAGTTATAAACAACAATGCATATAATCATCGTAAAAGATGTGCGCATGTGTGGGGCTCTATTACTCTTATGGAAAATAGAAAGGTGCTATAAATATGTTTCATCGAGTTAAATCAGAAGTTCAGGATTCTGAACAAAAACAACAAGAGGTAAGTTCACCTTACCGTAGAGAAGAGTCTCGTGATCTTTCAACTGATCACAAAGACGAACAAAAACCGCAGCAGGTCGATGAGGCACCAGCGCGATCATATGGCAATATTCAACCCAAACAACAGGAAGAACCAAGTAATATGAGAACACAAGAAAAAGCACCAGTTCAGGGCAAATATGCTCGTGCAGAACAAGAAGATAATGCGGCAGAAACTGCATACTCACCATCTCTCGGTCGTACAGGCGCGTATCAGGCGGGTGGATCATCTTATGCTCCTGCAACTACGCCGACATATGCTCCACGTCAAGAAGCAACTGCTTATTCAGGCGGTGATCGTGTATTGACAATTGGTCGCGGCATTAATATGTCAGGTGAAATTGAATCTTGTGACCATTTGTTGGTTGAGGGTACTGTTGAAGCAGCTCTTAAAGGCGCAAAAATGCTTGATATTGCTGAAAGCGGTGTATTCTACGGTACTGTAGAAATTGAAGAAGCAACAATTGCAGGTCGTTTTGAAGGCGATATCACAGTCAATGGTCGTTTGACATTGAAGTCTACCGGCATTATCACTGGCTCAATCGCATATCGTGAGCTTGAAGTTGAATCTGGCGCGGTTCTTGATGGTCGCATGACACCATTGAAAGGTGTTGTTGATCCAAAGAGTGTTGATAAATATCGTGCAGGTACGGAAGCATCTGCAATGGCAAAAGCCAAAGACGTGTCATCAAAAAAGGATGACAGGGAGCCCGCGAACACAGAAACTGGTCTGTTTTCACGAGCGCGTAACGAATACTAATCACTGAGCGAGCAGGCTTTATATTCATTCTTATATATGAATAAACAGCCTGCTTTTCAATATGTGCATTCTAATTTCGCTGCGTGAGCTATTATTGCTCAATCCCTGTTTAGATTAATCAGAATTTAATAAAGCCGAATGTTATTATTTCGGCTTTATTATATGGTTTTATTGTCAAAGGCGCATAAATTTAAAACCGGACATCGCGCACATTCAGGCTTGCGCGCTTTACACGTATAACGCCCAAGCAATATAAGCCAATGATGTGCATGCATAGCAAACTCATCCGGCATAACTTGGAGTAGGGTCTGCTCAACCGCATCAGGTGTCTTTCCAAGAGCGAGGCCAGTTCTGTTCGAAACCCTAAATATATGTGTATCAACTGCCATTGTTGGCTGCTGAAATGCGACGTTAAGAACTACATTTGCCGTTTTTCGACCAACACCAGGTAGGGACATGAGCGCTTCACGCGTATCCGGAACCTTGCCATCATAATCATTGATAAGAATTTCGGCCATTGCAATAACGTTTTTTGCTTTGTTATTATACAGCCCGATAGTTTTGATGTGGGTTTTTAATCCTTCAAGCCCCAAATTAAGCATCTTCTGCGGCGTATCTGCAATTTCAAATAGCGCTTTTGTGGCCTTATTAACCCCAATATCAGTAGCCTGAGCAGATAATGTGACAGCAACAAGAAGCGTATAAGAATTCGTGTATTCTAAATCACTTTTAGGGGTGGGGTCAATGGCGTGGAGCCGCCTAAAAAATTCGTAAATATCATCTGATTTCATAAGAATATAAATCGCACGCCCCATACAAAAAATCAAGTGAAATCAATGTGATGAAGCAATATAAAAAATTTCAAAACAGAATAATACTTCCGCTAAAACGTGATTTAGTGTTTATTGCATTTATACGTATAAGAATTCATAGGAACAATTTTTTCTTTTGCAACCAATTGATCTGGGTTGCCCTGCAATGCTATGTAAAATTTATTTGTAAAAAGGTTGGTATGAGAATAAGCATGTCTAAATTTATTAAATGGTTGTTTTTGATCTTCTTTTTAATCCTAGCCTCAGTGTGCTTACTGAGCTTAGATAGAGGGGCTGCTCGTTCTATAGTACCACCGTGTCTAAATGATTTATCTGAAGATTGCCTTGTAAAATCATTTTATAATATGAAGTATCCTGCATACACGTTCTATGATGATTTTAATCTTAATATGAGGCCATATTTTGAAATTTATTGCTATCTAAAAAATATAGAAGTTCTTAAAAAGGTGAATGTTGAGTTTCAAATTTTTGATAATTGGGGTGTGATAGAACAATTTGATAATAATGCCAGAGAAAGAAAAAGTTATTTTGGGTTTCATGGATCTATAAGATCTAAATATGCATGCATACCAGAGGCCTTGGGCAGGCCGAAAATCGCAAAAGAGGCTCACAAAAAGGCCCTTGCAATCCAGCCACTTCCAGTGACTAAGTTAGAACGTGCAGATTATGCTATTGGGAATAATGATTTGGATAAAGCTTACACATTATTAAGCTCACTAACCAAAGAAGATATGCATGAACAGCAAAGTTTTATTAATGAGCAGGGGCGCAAGCTTACAAGTATTTGTTTTGAATGCAGAAGTTTAGAAAATAGAATATTAGAAAATTTTTTAAAAAGCGCATTGGCCAGTGAACGATTTGTTCTCGCTCAAAAATCGTTGCCATTATTTTCAAAACTACCGACTGGGGATGTGGGTTTTTTATCTGCAACAGAAGCAGAAAAACTCTATGTAGATAAAAACAATGGATTAACCAAAACTGAAACGTCGGAAAAAATTAAACCGCCATTAATATGCGGTACTTCAAATAATTCGTTAGATAATCTGTATTGCGTTTTATTAAAAAAAGAAAAAATAATTCCGTCACAGATAGAAGCTTGGGCTAAATATTGGCAGACATGTGATCCCAAATATTACAAGGACTGTCTTTATACTTTTCTTATGCGCTATACTAGATACAAAGATCAGTATCGTGAAAAAAAAGATTAACAGATGTGTGGGTAATGCTCCTCTATTTAGAGAGGGTTGAAAGTATAGTAACTTGCGCTAATAATAAGACATAATGAGTTGATCAATGGTGGTTTCCTCAGGCATTCCCTGTCTTCGTTTTTTCATGGCGCCGAATGTTTTTTCTATGGGGTTAAAATCTGGTGAATATGGCGGCAGTGGGATCAAGTAATGATAATCTTTGGCCAGAATATCCTGTACACGTTTGTGATTATGAAAGGACGCATTATCCACCACCACAATGGTTGGTTCGTGAAGTTCTTTCATTAAACATTCCTCAATCCACATTTCAAAAAGCTGCGCATTGCACGATCCTTAAAACAGCATTGGCGCCAACCATTCTTTTTTGTAGCCTTTTCTGCCATGGCGCTCAGCCATAATAAATTGGTACGGCGTTTTCGCTTGCCGCTGACTAATCCTAGAATTTTTTGTCCTTTTGTGACCCATGCACTGCCTCGGTTACAATGAGCATCAAAGCCAGTTTTATCAAGATAGATTAGGTTTTTAAAACCAAACATGCGGTGCTCGGCTTTGAGTTTTTCCAAAAACTCTTGCCTTTTCATAATGCAACGCTCTTTATACCCTCGTTCTTTTTTTTACGATACCCAATGTCTTTAATGCTCGGCTGATAGAGCTGGGGTGAACATCGAATATTTCCGCGCGCTCATGCAAGAACATGTCTGGATAATCATCGACATGTTTCTTAAGTGCCGCCTTATCAATCTTGCGATGACGTAAGCCTGATGGTTT
>CAXBFT010000108.1:0-7102 GCA_963974945.1 uncultured Alphaproteobacteria bacterium | reverse complement strand
CTTGCTCATCATCATATTGAAGCCAGCTATCATCGCCGGCAATACCATCTTGGCCAATTTCAAAGGCGGGTTCAATTGCCGCAGTGACGCGTACGCCGCCTGTTGCACGTTCTTCTCCTGTTGCTACGATTATGGCCTCGTCTCCCAAGGTCTCTCGTATCATTTGCATCGCCTCTGTCATCGTTTTTGCGTAGAAAGTTTTTAGCCGCATGGGTAGGTTACAATCGAATCAAACTCAAGTATATGTTGTCTTTGTTTTGTATTCTAGTGCATTTGCATAAAAAAATGCTAGGGTAATTCTAATTTTTTTTAAACATTGTGGGTGCTTTTATGATTTTTCGTATTCTTTTTAATGGTTTTTTGGGTCTTTATTTTACCTGTATCAGTGTGAATCCTGTTGTGGCGCAAGACCAAGGCGTAGCAGAGCAAATTCAAGGCACGCTGACCGAGGGAGGGATTATTCAATTTTATCAAAGATTTGAAACAGCCCTGACGAGCGGGGAAGATTTTATTCCGTTTATGGAACGCAATCTGCACAATGATTTTATTATGGAACAATTTGCAGTTCCGGATGTATCAAAGCATGTGTTTACAACAAAGCAAAAATTTATTGAAGATAATCAACACCTTCTGACCATGGGGTTTATGGTGGAGTATGCTAAATACACTTTGGATTCTATTGATATAGGCGAAGATGGTAAATATGCCGTGGTCAAAAACAGCCTTGTGTCCCGTTTTTCTTTACTACAGCCGAATAAGGACAATGTCTTTATTAGGCGCGAAGCCGAGGAAAGCGGATCATGCGAAGATTTGGTTGTGCTTACTGAGCGGGGTGATATTCAGCTTTATAAAAATAAATGCGGTGCAAATGTAACATTTAAAAAATAAGGGGTTTTTCCCTTATTTCTGGTTTTTATACTTGCCCAACAGTTTTAATGCGGGCCTTTGGGTGAACTTCATTTTGCGACATCACAATTGTTTGCGGACGGAAACGTTCAATGACAGAGCGCACATAAGGGCGGATCATTGGTGATGTTAATAATACCGGTGATATGCCTTGTGGTGCCAGCTCATCAAATTTATCACGAACACCTGATATGAATTCTTGTAAACGACTTGGCGGCATAGCCAGTTGTTTCTCCTCTCCATCACCTGCCAAAGCCTCAATGAAGGATTGCTCCCATGCGGGGGAAAGCGTAAGCAGGATAAGCGTGCCAGAGCCATCTGAATTAGAATCGCAAAGCTGGCGCGCCAGACGAGAGCGCACATGCTCGGTGATGCGCGATATGTTTTTGGTATAGGATGCCGCCTCGGCCACGCCCTCTAAAATTGCGGGGAGGTCGCGCACAGAAATACGTTCAGAGAGTAGGGATTGTAATATGCGTTGCAATGTTCCAACCGTCACAAGTGCAGGGACAACATCGGCAACAAGCTTTTGGTAATCCTGTGGTAGCTCGTTTAATAATTTTTGTGTTTCCGCGTAATTAAGCAGATCAGGCATATTATCTTTGATCAATTCGGTAATATGCGTGGTGATAACGGTCGGGGCATCCACAACGGTATAGCCCTTGAAATGTGCTTCTTCACGATTGGGTTCATTCACCCACATGGCGGGCAGGCCAAAGGTGGGTTCAATCGTGTTTTCGCCCGCCATTGTAATAGGCGCGCCTGTCGGATCCATACAAAGCAGCATATTCGGACGAACAGAACCACGCCCCGCCTCAATTTCCTTGATGCTAACGACGTAATCATTCGCGGCAAGTTGTAAATTATCCTGTATCCGTACTGCAGGTAGGACATAGCCCATATCTTCCGCCAATTGACGGCGTAGGCCTTTGATCTGATCGGTCAGTTTATTGCCGCCGTCACCTTGTACGAGGGGTAGCAGGCCATAGCCAAGCTCCAGACGGATGGTATCCATGGCAAGGGCTTTTGAAATCGGTTCTTCAGCAACAGGCGCGCCACCCGGTTCACCTGCCTTGGGCGCGGCGGTCTCTTTTTCGGTGTTTTCATCCGTAATACGTTGATAAGAGTAAAAAGCTATAGCGCCAGTGATGGCCGATAAAATGGCAAAGGGCGCTAATGGAATGGCAGGCATTAATCCTAAGGCAAGCATAAGGGCTGAACTCATTGCCATGGCATTGGGGTAGCGGCTAAACTGTACAAAAAGCTCTTGCTCGGCGGAGCCATCAATACCGGCTTTTGAAACCAAAAGACCCGCAGAAACTGAAATCACAAGGGCGGGAATCTGGCTAACCAGACCGTCACCAATGGTCAGGATGGTATAATTCGCCGCTGCATCAGAAAGGCTCATCCCCTCCATGACTGTGCCAATCACAATACCGCCAATGATGTTCACAAAAACAATCAGCAAACCTGCAATAGCATCACCACGCACGAATTTCGCAGCACCATCCATGGCTCCGTAAAAGGTGCTTTCGGATTCAAGGCGTTTACGACGGTCGCGCGCTTCGTCTTCTGTGATCATCCCCGCGGAAAGGTCACTATCAATCGCCATTTGCTTACCCGGCATCGCATCCAATGCAAAGCGCGCAGCAACTTCCGCGATACGGCCTGAACCCTTGGTGATCACCACAAAATTTACAATCACCAAAATAGAGAAAACAATCGCGCCAATCACATAACTGCCACCAATGATAAACGTGCCAAAGGCCTCAATAATACCGCCTGCCGCCGCGCGTCCTGTATGACCATTTTCAAGGATAAGCCGCGTTGAAGCTATATTCAACCCAAGGCGCAAAGAGGTCGTCACCAGCAAAACTGTGGGAAATGTTGAAAACTCAAGCGGTGTTTGAATAAACAAAACCGTCATCAAGACAAGGATAGCAAGGGTAATAGACACCGCCAATCCCGCATCCAGCATAAAGGCGGGCATAGGAACAAGCATGAAAAGGATAATGATAACAATACCAACGGCAAAAATCACATCTGACCGAAAGAATGATCCCATGCTCATATTTGCGCCTGCGTTGTTTGTTGATGGTAAATTATCAGCCATATTCTTCTTCTATGCACGCGGTTGAAATTATGATGAGTATTCCAAGGATATTGCCCCCATTATTGCAATAGAGGTGTTACTTATACTACATCTGCGATGGGCAACATGCAAATGGTTATAGGCGGCGGATAAAATTAAAGGCCGGATCAACCGGCCTTTGGAATAATGTTATAAATATATGGGCTTAGCCAATATCATGTCCATCAAGATGTGGCGTTGCAGGGACTTCTACATATGCCTGTGTTTCCTGACGTGCAGATTTTCCTGACAGGTCAATCACTTTGCCTTCTGAAACCAAAACATGATTTGATGGTGTTTGAGAGGCGTCCGCTGATAGGTTTTTACATGTTTTATCATGATAAGATTGAAGAATTTCCAAGCGGTCATCCTCACCACGCATATAAAATTGCATGAAGCTGTCTAATTCGCCTTTTTTCATGTCCTTCGTAAGATCATCCGCATATTCGCCAAGCTCTTCGTTTAACGCTTGTTTTGCAAATTCAATCGGAGCAATGCCTTGTTTATTTGCAAATTCGTTTTTATCAGCCGGGACAGCTTTGATGCAATCAGCTTTATCTAGTTTTGCTGTAAGTTCTCTAAGTGCGGTAAAGGCATCTTGGACTGTAACTGTTCCGTCTTGTCTTAAAGGAAGGGTGTTCATATCGAATGTTTTATCAAATGCATCTGCGGATGCTTTCACCTTTAACGTATCTTGCATGTCATCCAAAGGGGATTGTCTGTCATTATACATGTCTTTTGCTTTGTTAAATGCCTCTTTAGAGCCATCAACAATTTTGCTTAGTGTATCTTTATCTGGTATTAAATCTTTCCAACCGAAGGGCATTGTTTTTATCCTTATAATTTTAAACTGTCAATTTATTATGTTAATATGAGGGGGTTTGCAATAAAAAAATGAAATTTAATTGCTCGCCGCTGCTGGGACGTTGATACCATCATCTTTATATTGGTTCAACTTATTGCGTAATGTGCGTATGGAAATACCAAGGATATTCGCCGCATGTGTACGGTTTCCAAGGCAATGATCAAGGGTATTGATGATCATATCGCGCTCTACATCGGCGATGGTGCGCCCGATAATGGCCTCGACCCCGCCCGCATTTTGTATTGTCGGCGCAGATGGAGTGGGGAGTGATCCACCGCCTGATACACCGCCCGCGCTCGGTGCATTTGATGCGGGAGCGGCAGATTGACCGGAAAAATCACCATCTTGCACAAAAATGGCTTCGGCCTCAATCTCATCCTCGGCAGAAATTAAAATCGCACGGTGCATTGTGTTTTCAAGCTCACGAATATTTCCGCGCCAATGGCACGTCGTAAGCTTTGCTTGCGCGTCTTTAGAGACGGACTTACGATCAACGCCATTGGCTTCTGCATATTTATCTGCGAAAAATTGCGACAGGCGCATAATGTCAGAAGGTCGATCACGCAAGGGCGGAAGCGCAAGATTAACAACATTCAGGCGGAAATATAAATCCTCTCTAAATTCACCTTTTTGTACGGAATCTTGTAGATTTCGGTTCGATGTTGCAATAATACGCACGTCAACTTTCACGGTGTCGTTACTGCCGACGCGGGTGACTTCACGTTCTTGCAGGACACGCAAGAATTTTGCCTGCAATGTCGGGTGCATCTCGCTGACCTCGTCGAGAAGGATTGTGCCTGTATGGGCCTCTTCGAATTTTCCAACGCGTCTGCCTGTTGCACCGGTAAACGCGCCTTTTTCATGCCCGAATAATTCAGATTCCAGAAGGTTTTCAGGAATAGCAGCGCAGTTCACCGCAATGAACGGGCCATTTTTGCGTTTGGAATGGGTGTGGATATGGCGGGACATAACCTCTTTACCCGTTCCTGATTCACCCGTGATTAAGACCGTGGCCTCAGATGGGGCAATTTTATTTGCCAGGGCAACGACAGATTTCATCGAGGGATCATCGGCTATCATTGAATTATTCTCGTCGGTAATCGCTTGTAATACCGCGGCGATAAGCTCTGCATCAGGGGGGAGAGGAACATATTCCTTCGCGCCTTGCTGAATGGCCTTGACCGCTGATCGTGCGTCAGTATTTACACCGCAGGCGATAACAGGCATATGGATGCGCTCTGCCTTCAGACGTTCAACAAATTCACCTATCTTTTGCTTTACATCGACCATGGCCAAATCGGCGCTTTTACCATTGAGTAATGCGCCCATAGCCTGATCTATATCTTCGCAATGTACGACTTTTGCGCCGCGTTGTAATGCAATTTTACCTGCTTGTGAAATATGTCCGTCAAGTCGTCCGACAATCATTAAACGCATAATAAGTAACGCCCCCATGGAGTATGTATAATCATTTTCAATTTATAACATTTATTTACCAGAAAAAAACCTTTTCAAGATAAGATGCTATCTTATGACACAACTGAATTATATACCAGAGGGCTATGAGCGAATAAAGGTCGTTGATGATTTGTACTCATTTTTTACGACAGATTTTGAGCCAAAAGCCAATGTCGTTATCTTGCCGCGCCGTTTGGTTGGGGATTTCGATGTGTTGGCACAAAAAATGGCCGTGTTTTTTGCCTTGGATGAAGAAGAAATTTTCATTAAATATAGCGATCGTGCAGTTTTAGATGATTTTCGCGCGACATTATCGGGTGATAAGGGGCTGAATGGCGCGCTGGATATTATTGTGCAGGATATGGAGTGCCTGTTCAGCGCGCAGGTTAAAACCCATATGCGCCTTTTATGTAATTATAAGATTCACGCCGATACATATCAGTTCCATGTGGACGGGCATGATGCCATATGCCGCACGGATGCAGAGGTTTATCAGTTTCATGTCGGTGATTTGTGGAAGTCGCGCGTACGAAATAAGCCTAAGAATAAAATAGATACTCTGATAGAGGCCGGTTTACGTGAAAAGGAAAAGCGCGCCTTTGTTCATAGAGCGCAGCCCTCAGACAGACCACGTTTAATGGTTGTAGGTGATCGTCGAATTCACTAATCGAAAAAGCGGATACGTTGTGAGGGGGGGAGCAGGGAGTTGATCATCATTTCCAGATTGCGCGGGTTTTCTTTGCGAATCATCGACATCGCGGTTTTCAATGCCATTGTTTTTGCGATAACTTCATCTGCGGCATTCTTTTCAAGCTTAGAGGCAAGGGGGGCCATGACAACGGTCCCCATAATAGCACCATAAAAAGTCGTCAACAAAGCCACCGCCATAGCGGGGCCAATGGAATCAGGGTTTTCAAGATCAGCAAGCATTTGCACCAAACCAACCAATGTCCCAATCAATCCCATTGCGGGGGCGACCTCGGATGCGCGGCGTAAAATACTGGCGGCGCGTTTGTTGCGTTCCTCTTCCATATCAATATCTTGTTGCAAGATGCGTTTTATATCATCGGGATTATACCCGTCAACGACTAAGCGTAGGGCATAGTTAAAGAACGGCTCTTTCTTTGTCTCTGCTTCGTAATTTGAAATGGCTAAAACACCGCGCTTTCTAGCCATAGCGGTAAGTGCCATCATGCTTGTTGCCAGAGCAGAAAAATTACGAACCGGGCGAAATACCGACGCGCCAATAACCGGCAAAGATTGCTTTAGCTCATCGCCGGTATAGGAAATACTGGTTGCGGTCATTGTGCCAAGGATAACAATAAGAACGGAAGGTAGGTTAAAGAAATTCGCATCGCTTTGCCCTGCGGCAATGGCAGAGATAATAAGAATGAAAGATAAAAGGAGGCCGAATATTGTAATTAAATCAGGGCGAGAAACGGCTTGCGGTACTTTTATTACCGGAAGTTTTTCATTGGCTTGCGCTTGTGCTGTATCTGCCTGTGCATTCATTTTCTATGATACCTCATCTGCCGATAGTCGTTATAAATTATGTGCGGTCTGATTTTACAATCTCAGTCATGGTGATGCCAAGCTTGTCTTCGACAACAACAACTTCACCACGCGCAACCAGACGATTATTGACATATATATCAATAGCTTCACCAACCTTACGATCTAGCTCAACAACAGCGCCACGACCAAGTTTCAAAAGTTGGCTGACCTGCATTGTTGATCGTCCT
>CAXBFT010000107.1:0-7131 GCA_963974945.1 uncultured Alphaproteobacteria bacterium | reverse complement strand
TTTTGCATATATCACCCTGAAAGATGGTCATAATCTGGGCATTGACGACGCACGCAAACAAGTCACAGCCAAAATACGTGAAGTTATCGGACCGATCGCAACGCCAGATATTATTCTATTTGCGCCTGCCCTACCGAAAACACGTTCAGGTAAAATTATGCGCCGTATCTTACGTAAAATTGCGGCGAATGAATTTGATAATATGGGCGACATATCCACCCTTGCCGACCCGTCCGTTGTTGACGATCTTATTAATAAAAGAAAAGAAATTTAGCCATATTAAACATAGTATAACAAAGGAAGAAGAATGGAAAAGTTACCAAAGATAGCCGAAAAAGCATCCGCTTGCGTAGAATTAGAAGAAGGAAAAGATTATTGGTTCTGTACCTGCGGCCTATCGGCAAAACAACCCTTTTGCGATGGCGCGCATAAAGGCACAGGGTTCAAATCCATGAAATTCACTGCCGAGAAAACGGGCAAAGCCTGGCTATGCCAATGCAAACAATCCGCAAAACAACCCTTTTGCGATGGCGCGCATTCCAAAATTTAAACAACAAAAAAGCCCTCATCTGAGGGCTTTTAAATTCTGTGCATTGATTAAACAGATGCTTTTAACGCATGCCAATAGCGGCCTTATACAAATCAAGGATTTGCTCTAATTCTTGACGTTTTTCAATATCCATTTTACGCAATGATATAATTTTTCGAATAACTTTAATATCAAAGCCAACGCCTTTTGCCTCGGCGTAGACCTCTTTAATATCCTCCATAAGAGCGGCTTTCTCTTCATCCAAACGCTCAATACGTTCTATGAATGAGATAAGGCGTTGCCCTGCTACACCGCCGACATCTTGCGGCCCTTCATTTGATGATGCGTCTTGCATTTCAGCAATTGGGAAGCTTGCAACATTCTCACTCATAATAAATCCTTTTTATATTTTTGATGATTCGTAAGATTATATAGTACACAAATCATGCGATATTCCACCCCTGTTTTGAACAAAACTATTCTTTTTTAGACTTAACATCCCATGTTTCAATCAATACACCATGTTCATTTGCGGCCGAAGCAGAACGGCCAACCTGAAACGTGATCGTATATTCTTTTGTAATTTGCTCAGCCGCCCTATTTTTAGAGGATGCATTTGAATCCACAAAAGTTACCATCACATTGGTTTGAAACAGCCAACGATAATGTCCGTCAATCGCGCCCTCATTAAGGATGATAGGATAATCCTCAACAAAGCCGTTAATATCATAGCGCCCCGTTTTTAATGTCGTTAGATAATTAAAGTTATTGAGGAACTGCACGTATTCACGCGCACCCACTTTACTCATATCTTTGATTTTCTGGCCATAATCAGCCTCATACGTTGCCCCCTTATAAGACAACAAAGATGGCACCGTCATTTGTATCCAACGGATAATAACGTCACTTGTACGATGGCGCAAATGCAATGGGGTTGTGGCATCACCATTCACTGTAAAATCTTGAAGAACCGCATCTTCATTTGCGAATGGAGCGCGTAATGTTTTGGAAGGGTCGGGTTCATTAGACACCGTTGGAAAGAAAAAATCCCAAACCCAACCCGCATGCGCAGGCGCAGGCGCAAAGGTTGCACCAATCAATAAAACCATCGTTAAAAATAATCGTATCATTACAAAACCACTCTACATATCTACATTACACTTAAGTGCAGCATATTTATGGCAACCTGTCCACTTTGATATAACAATCAGCACATAAAAAGTGTTGGCATTTCCAGTGGCCTTAGTTTAACTCTTAAACGCATGAGTATAGATAAAGATGATCTTCAACGTAATTCAATTGGCGGGCGTTTGGCGCGATACGGCAAAGTATCAGGCACGATGGCCGGCCTTGCCGCTAGCCTTGCCGGGGAAAAATATTTCGGCATAAAAATTGAGCGTGAAGAACATGCGGAAAAACTTATGCTCGCACTAGGAAACCTCAAAGGGCCACTTATGAAGGTCGGGCAGATTCTTTCCACTATCCCCGAAGCCCTCCCCCCTGAATATGCGCGTGAATTTCAACAACTCCAAGCCAATGCCCCGCCTATGGGATGGCCATTTGTACGCCGTCGTATGAAGGCCGAATTGGGCGCAGATTGGCAAAGCAAATTCTTATCCTTTGAACAAAGCGCATCCGCCGCAGCCAGCCTTGGCCAAGTGCACAAAGCAACACATCATGACGGGCGTAAATTAGCGTGCAAATTACAATATCCTGACATGCAATCGGCCATTGATACCGACCTGAACCAACTTAAAATTATTTTCTCCCTCTATGAGAAATACGATAAAGCTATTAAAACCGGACAAATACATTCCGAGCTTGCAGAGCGCCTCAAAGAGGAGCTTGACTACACATTAGAAGCAAAATACGAACGCCTTTACAGCTATATGCTTCGCGATGAACAGCACGTTCATGTCCCCGAAGTCGTCGAAGAACTCTCAACATCGCGCCTTTTGACCACCACATGGATGGATGGCACGCGTATCATGGACTATGTTGATAAGGACACGCAAACGCGCAACACTCTAGCAATGAATATGTTCCGCGCATGGTATGTTCCGCTTTATCAATATGGGGTTATTCATGGCGATCCGCATTTGGGCAATTACACCGTGCGTGATGACCTCTCTATCAATCTACTTGATTTTGGGTGCGTACGTGTATTTCCGGTTGAATTTATCGGGGGTGTGATTGACCTTTATAATGCACTTAAAAATGATGATTTTGATTTATCCGCCCATGCCTATGAAACATGGGGGTTTAAAGACCTCAATAAAGAGCAAGTCGAAACCCTCAATATATGGGCGCGCTTCCTCTATGGCCCCGTTTTAGAAAATAAAATACGCCCTATAGGCGAAGTCACCAATGGCGTTTATGGCCGTGATACGGCAGAAAAAGTACATAAAAAACTCCGCGAACTCGGCAATGGCATTCAAGTTCCGCGCGAATTTGTCTTTATGGATCGCGCCGCCCTTGGATTAGGCTCTCTATTCCTGCATCTTAAAGCAGAAATCAATTGGTATCAGGTGTTTAACGAACTAATTGCCGATTTTGATATTGATAAATTGCGCCAAAAACAAAGCGATTCCCTTAAAAAATTCAACATAGAATCATAATAAATTACAAATTCCATGTATTGGCCATCAGCTTACGCGATTCTATCCACATATCCCCATCTATTTCTGTGTAAAACCCTGTTTTCGTAACGGTTTATAAAGGTTTTTGCGTCATAATATCTATGCACCTTAATGCTATAGACGCGTCGAAACACACATAAAATGTTTTGACACCACAGAGCTTTAACGTGATTTATTTTGATTATCAGGGGGTTAACTAGGGAATGGTGGGAAAGTTATGCTCAAAGCTCGGTTTTGCATCAAAAGCAAAAAATAAGGATGCTTTGCGTAATCAATCAGGCAATATCTTCTTTATGCTCTTCGGCGCTGTGGCTGTTGTTGGCTTACTTGGCGCAACGATTGTTTCCACAATGCGCGGCCCCCTCTCTACTATGGTCGAAGTACAAAGCCGTGCAAAAGCTGAAAGTGAAATGGCCATTGGCTCTCGCCTTGCTTTATTAGAAGCCACAGAGGCTGCCGATGATGGCGATTGTGACGGTGATGGGTTTATCGAGCCGTTAGAATGGAGTGACGCATCCGGCCTTGGCCCAACGGGCGGGGGGTTCCTTCCTCCTGAGGTTTCGTCTTCTCGAATGGATCCATGGGGCATAGAATACGGATATTGTGCATGGGATGCTGGCGGAACTATCTCTGATGCCGCCTGTGATAATGGTGGCGGATCATCCGATGGTAATTACAACCGTCTTGCAGGTACGGGTACAAATGATCAAACATATACCGTTATTGCCATAATTTCCGCCGGTGCGGACCAAGTATTTGAAACATCCTGTTATGGCGGTGCATTCCCTTCTGTTTCTAAGGGCGGGGATGATATTGTTGTGGAATATACTTATGCCACCGCTGCTGTGGCCACTGGCGGACTTTGGAATTTAAAAAGCGGCGAACCAAATGTTGCAGAAATACATAAAGAATTAGAGGTCAGTGGTAATATTGACTTAAGCATCGGTGGAACAGGGTCGGGACAATTGATATTGGGCGCGGCCTCTTTACTCTTTCCAACAGATAGCGTTTTAACGCTTTGTAATAGTGCTAATAATGGGCTTATTCGCATTAACACATCAACAGCACCCGATTCTTTAGAGCTTTGTGATGACCCTGCCGGTTGGGTTCCCGTTGGTGGGGCAACCGGAATTTGGCAACAAGGTACGGGCGATGACATATATTATAACACCGGAACACCACAAGTCGGGATCGGCACAACGACACCCGATGATACTTTAGATGTCGTCGGTAGCGCCGAGATTACAGGCAATACCATTATTGGCGGAACACTTGATGTCACTGGCACAACAACCCTAGCGTCACTGAGCGCACAAGCAACCACGGCCACAACTCTCGGCGCGAGTGGAAATGCAACGATTGGCGGGACACTCGGCGTTACGGGAACATCAACACTTGATGCACTGAATGCGCAGGCAACGACAACAACAACGCTTGATGCGAGTGGCAATGCAACAATTGGCGGGACACTCGACATTACGGGCGCGACAACCGTGAATAATACATTGGACATTGCCGGTGACTTTGACGTTGGTGGCGGCGATTTCACCGTTGATTCGGCAACGGGTAATGTTAATGTTGGTGGTACAATGGATACATCAGGCGATGCCACATTTGGCGGAGATGTTATTGTTTCCTCTAGTGATAGCCTTATCCCACCCAATTGTGCCACGGATAAAAAATTAGAATGGGGCTCTACGGGTGGTTGGAGTTGTGTTGACGATTCTTCCGGCCCGGGCGGTGCATCTGCGCTTATCCTGAATGACCTTGATGATGTCAACGCATCCTCCCCCACCACCAATAACTGTCTTGTTTATAATGGTAGTAAATGGGTTGATTCATCCTGTAGCGCCAGCGGCGGTATCTGGGAAGATGGCGGAACAATGGTCCGTATTATTGAGGCTGGTAGCTGGGCAATAGATGATTTTGTATTTGGTTCATCACAGTTAAATGATGATGGTAATACGGATCACGATGCCCGCTTTTTCTTTGATAAGTCCAAAGGTGCATTCCGCGCAGGCAATGTGTCGGGTACACATTGGGATGATGGTAACATTGGGATAAATAGTGCCGCCTTTGGTGTTAACGTAACGTCATCTGGAGAAAACGCATTTGCAGCGGGGACATACTCCTCGGCTCAAGGTAAAAATACTATAGCACTTGGCAATCAAGCAGAGACAACAGCCGAAGGTGCTATGGCAATAGGTCGCCTAAGCACAGCAAGTGCTATGTATGCAAATGTTAGAGGTAACACAGTAAACTCATCTGGGATGTATTCCTTTGCATACGGGCTAGGCGAAGCGTCTGGTGTATATCCAGTCGTCTCCGGCGCGTCCTCCTTCGGTATCTTCATGGGCGACCAAAGCGGTTATAATCTCACCACCGATAATCGCTTTGCCCTTGTCGGAGGCGATTTTCTTATCGATGATGACGGCACTGCCGGATCACAGGGATGTATTGATTATTTAGAAGGCACCGGCCTGCGCTTCTCCGATGATTGCGCAAGCTTCACCGCGTTTAACGCTGTATCAGGCCTTTGGACAGACCTTGGCGGCGGGCGCATCCATTACGGCACCACAAGTGCTACCCAAGTTGGTGTCGGCACAAGTAATCCTCAAACCACCCTCGATGTTAATGGCGGTATACGTGTCGGCCGTGTTAGCGGCGCAGCTCCGACTTATATGAACCTCTCCGACCTCGGTGATACGGACACAAGCGCACAGGCTGATGGCACTTGCCTCGTCTACAATGATAGCACCAGCAAGTGGGAGGCACAAAGCTGTAGCTCTGGCTCCGGCGGTGGCTCTGAACTTATTGATACAGACGGAAACACTCAAATTCAGGTCGAAGAAGCTGCAAATGATGACACTATACGCTTTGATACAGCGGGAACTGAGCGCATGACGATTGATCCGACAGGATTAGTCGAAATACAAAATAGTGGGCGATTGAGAATACGCGACGGTGATATTGATTTCACCCATAATGGAAATGTCCGTATACAGGGTTCAACATCTGAATATATGAGCTTTTATACAAATGGCACAGAGCGCATGCGTATAAGAGGCACAGGAAATGTTGGTATAGGCACAACATCGCCACTCGTTGCACTTGATATTGGCGGCACAATAAAAATTGCCAATGGTGGAGAAACATGTGACGGCACTATCCCTGGGGCTATGCGTTATAATGCAGGTACACTTGAGTTTTGTGACGGGACAAGTTGGAAAGGTATTGGCGTTGTTACAGGAGCGATTGACCTTGTCATCACACCAAGCAACGCAAACACTATGGACATCACAGGCCCTGTCGTGCCAACCACAGGTGCAACCGTCAGCTTTACAGTTACAAATCTAGGCTCAGTCACTACAGATTCCCTCACCTATTCCCTCACAGGTGATACTGCGAATTTCGTTGTGACAGGCGACACATGTACAGGCAATACCCTCGCAGGCGGCGCGAATTGTCAAATTGATATACACCCCACCGCCAGCGGCAATGTGACCTACGCTGCCACCCTAACCATCCCCCACCACGATACTCCCCTCGCGACGATGAGCGGTGAAGCGACAGGATTTGGCTGTTCCCCCGGACAAACAGGATTTGGTGGTATTGTTGTGCAATGTGATTATGCCGGCACAGGAAATCATCTGATTATTAATGAAAGTGGTTGTGATGGATCAACAACCAACCCAAGCAGAGCTTGGGCCAACACCAACTTCGCCAGTCGGACACTTGGTGGTAGTGTACAAGACAACAGTAACGGCGCACAGAACAGCGTCAATATGTTATCATACTCCCTGACACCCGCTATTGATTTTCCTGCTGCGAGCTATTGTGACCAATTAAATGATAATGGTGAAACTGACTGGTTCTTACCTGCTGCTGCGGAAATAAGCACTGCTTGTTCAAATCTGGCGGGGATAGGTGGGTTTTTATCAGGACCTTACAGCTCCTCTCAGG
>CAXBFT010000106.1:0-7261 GCA_963974945.1 uncultured Alphaproteobacteria bacterium | reverse complement strand
CAGCCGTCCGATCAGACCCACGGTAGGGCGGGCTTTATTCTGTACAGGGCAGAGCCCTTCGAATTTTTCCAACATGATGCCATTGGGAATCAAGTAAATCACTAGAACCCTGCGCATGATATGTACTTGTGGCGGTCGCACCAAAAGCGGATTGCACGACATTGCCACCACTACAACTTACTCTTAGGCTATAGCCGTCTGCCGCAGTTAAATTCTCTCTTTTATTGATGACCGCTATTTCAGATGATGGGCAGTCATCTGGCTTAATCCATGCACTAAGAGAGAGATCTTGTGTGCCCATATTCAAAACATCTCCAACGTCTATACGATCACCTGTACGACTAAAATTAAGCGCTGTACCTACTTTTCCAACAACGGAGTCATTGCCGGCATTTAATCCACCAAACATTATTCCATTATAACCATTGCCGGAACTATCGGCAACGACGGTGCCACTGGTTTCGTCGAGTTTCCAATGCGCGACGAGGCCGTAGCTTTGGGCGCTGTTATAGATAGCACTAATTTCGGATGCTGTGAGGGCGTAGTTATAGACGCGGACATCGTCAATAACACCATCAAAACGCCTGTTTGCACCAGCGGCACGCTTTCCAATATTTACATTTACTGATGAATTAAATTGTGATGCAGGCACTGCGCCGGAAAGAGTCCCATTATCTAAAACACCATTAACATAAATATCTAATGTCAGTGAGCTTGAATTGTAAACACCTGCAACATGGTACCATAAACCAACTTCAGGAATTGTTGTACTTTTACGGTCGACCATAGAAGCCCCTGTACTGGTCACCCCTATGACGAACGGGGAATCGGCTCCGCTTGTGGCTAAGCGCCACCCATAATCAGGCGTATCACCTTGCTTAGAGACTATATGTTTAATTTCAGGATAAACATCCCCCTTCACCCAAGCCATGACACTCATGCTATCAGTGAACTGATATGTTGTTGGGTTTCCAATATCGATATAATCATTAACCCCATCAAAGTTAAGCCCTGTATTTCTTTTTGCTACAAGGGCCTCCTCGGTCACAACATCGCCCGATCCATCACTCCATGTACCTGTATGTCCTTTGGTCGAACTATCGGCAATCGCGCTTCCACTCGTCTCATCGAGCTTCCAATGTCCAACCAAAGCATGACCTTCACTTTGATTATAAAGGAGTGCGATCTCGGTGGAGGTAAGGGCGCGGGCATAAACGCGGACATCGGCTATGTCGCCGTCGATCGATCTTCCTGCGACGGCGCTGTCATAGGTTCCGATATAGAAGTTTGTGGTGAAGGCGGTGAGGGTTCTTGTCTGTGCGGTTTGGTATATTTGTACGCCATCTTCATAGAGCGTGATGTTGGTTCCGTCTGCGACCCCTGTGAAATGGTGCCAATTACCGTCAGAAACTGTGGCGCTTGCGGCATATTGGGAGCCGCTGCCGTCGCCCAGAGCGAAGGCGTAATAGCCGCCGACATCTATATAGATACAGTAATTATCGCTATTGGCATTGCTTGCATTTTGTTTACAGGCGACTCCGCCGTCGCTACCTTCATATTTGACCCATGCGGATACGGTAACTGCGCCTGTAATGTCGAGGGTGTCGTTATCGAGGATTTCGATATAGTCGTTTGAGCCGTCAGGGTTTATGCCTGTGCCGACGGGAGAGGCGATTGTTTCTTCGGCGATGTCGTCATTGACGCCGTCATACCAAATGCCGTTATTGCCTGTGCCTGAGCTGTCGGCGATGGCGGAGCCGCTGGTTTCGTCGAGCTTCCAGTGGCCAACAAGGTCGTTGGTGGTGGTGTAGAGGTATGAAATTTCAGTGGCAGTAAGTTCGCGGTCATAGATGCGGACGTCGTCGATAGAGCCGTCATATGCTCTGGTGGAAGTGCTTGTATTTCCGATATATAAATCATTTGCGGCATCTGAGGAAAATGCAGCGCAAGACCCTGTTGTTGTGAAGCTGACTGGGGTTCCGTTGACATAGAATGTGGGAGCGTTTGATACGCTATCTGCGTTGAAAGTTAATACGACGTGTGACCATTGGTTTATGGGCAATGTTCCGCTGGTTGTTCTCCACCATGTATTGCCGCTTCCTGAACAATTAAAGGAAAAATCGAAGGCTTGGCCTGTGCTTCCATCCATGTGGAAATGCCAACCATCGCTGCTCCATCCTTTTGCGAGGATGCGTCCGTAGTTGCCTTCACCGTAACTGAGCGGGTATATCCACGCCGATATGGTTCCGCCGCCTGTAAAGACATCATCTATTCCCGCGCCTGATCCAGCGTTGACGTAATCGTCGGCTCCATCAAATATTAGGGCTTTGTTACTTTTCCCAATGCCTGTTTCCTCTGCCACATCATCATTAACAGCATCCGTCCATGTGCCCGTATTGGCATTTCCCGAACTATCCGCAATAGAAGATCCACTGGTTTCATCGAGTCTCCAATGGCCAATAAGATCTGTTTCTATACTGATTGCGGCGGGGATGTTTTCGTCTGAGGGGGCGGTGACGGTGGGTGCTAGGCCTGCGTCACCGCTTATCCAGTTGGTGTTATTACAATATTCCAATGCGTTAGGGCTTGTTATTTCATAACCCATTTCACCTGCAACGCCCGCGGGGGACGTACAGGCAGCATAGGATAAACACGGTATAAACAATAATACCGAGAGACAGAAGGCAAAAAATATTTTAGGACGTGCATACCACATAACATATATTTTAACACAAAATTCAAAAGCGTCTGCATAAAAAAAGCCCCGTAAAAACGGGACCTTTAAATTTATGATCCAAAATCTATTTCACTTTTGGCTGAATATCAAACTGGTGGAATGGCGGAGGAGAAGAAACAGACCATTCAAGCGTATAGCATTGTGGCTGTACGTCCCAATAATTATCACCAACACGCTTACCAAAGAATAAGGTATAGAACACAACAACAACAAACCATATCGTCGCCAAGCCGGTTAAATACGCACCATAAGATGAAACCATATTCCATCCTGCGTAAGCATCGGGGTAATCAACGATACGGCGCGGCATACCTTGAAGGCCGAGGAAGTGTTGCGGGAAGAAAATTAAATTCACGCCAACAAATGTGATCCAAAAGTGAATTTGCCCCATCCATTCAGGATATTGTTTGCCTGACATCTTGCCGATCCAGTAATAAAATCCTGCAAATAATGCAAAGACAGCACCCAACGATAAAACATAATGGAAATGCGCCACAACATAATATGTATCATGTAATGCCACATCCATACCCGCATTAGCCAAGACCACACCCGTTACACCGCCAACGGTAAATAGGAAAACAAACCCAATCGCCCAAAGCATCGGCGTGGTAAAGCGGATTGTTCCGCCCCACATTGTTGCAATCCATGAAAAGATTTTAATCCCTGTCGGCACGGCAATAATCAATGTCGCCGCCGTGAAATAGGCGCGTGTATCAACGCTCATCCCAACGGTATACATATGGTGCGCCCAAACAACGAAACCAACGACACCAATGGAAACCATCGCATATGCCATCCCCAAATATCCAAAAATCGGACGTTGAGAGAAGGTTGAAATAATGTGCGATACAATACCAAAAGCAGGTAAAATCATAATATACACTTCGGGGTGGCCAAAGAACCAGAATAAGTGCTGGTACAAGATCGGGTCGCCACCACCTTCCGGATTAAAGAAGGATGTTCCAAAATTACGGTCCGTCAAAAGCATCGTAATTGCGCCACCAAGAACAGGAACAGATAAAACCAATAAGAAGGATGTCACAAGCATCGCCCAAACAAAAAGAGGCATTTTATGCAAGGTCATACCCGGAGCGCGCATATTAAAGATTGTTGTAATGAAATTCGCCGCACCAAGAATGGAGCTTGCGCCCGCAAGGTGCAATGCAAGAATAGCCATATCAACACCCATACTCGGATGCCCTAGCTTAGACGACAAAGGCGGATAGATCGTCCAACCTGTTCCCGCGCCACCACCAACGACCGCGGAACCAAGAAGAAGCAAGAAAGCAGGAACGATAAGCCAGAATGAAATATTATTTAAACGTGGAAAAGCCATATCAGGCGCGCCAATCATCAACGGCACGAACCAGTTTCCAAAACCGCCGATAAGCCCCGGCATAACCACAAAGAAAACCATGATCAGACCATGCGCCGTAATAAACACATTCCACATATGCCCATCAGGATTACCCGCGCCATCAAGCATGTATTGTACACCTGGCTCTTGCAGCTCTAAACGCATAATCATCGAGAACAAGCCGCCAATTAGCCCCGCCAGAATTGCGAAGATAATATAAAGCGTGCCAATATCCTTATGGTTTGTTGACATAAACCAACGTTGGAAAAATTTAGGTTTGTGGTCGTGGTCACCCATTTTAAAGGTCTCTCTCGTTTAATAAAAAATTAACTACTGTGCCAATGTGGCAAATTTCATGGATACATCACCTGTATCAAGTGATGAAAATTCTTCCTTGGATTTTTCAACCCAAGCTTTGAACTCTTCTTTTGATACTGCGTGAATTTCAATAGGCATAAAGGCATGGTCTTTACCACAAATTTCAGAACACTGACCATAGTAAATACCGGGTTTTTCAATACGGAACCATGTTTCGTTTGTACGCCCCGGAACCGCATCGATTTTAACGCCAAATGCAGGCATAGCCCATGAATGGATAACATCACTGGCAGTCACTAAAATTGCGATATTTGTATCAATTGGCAAAACAACAACATTATCTGTTGAAAGCAAACGCTTCTGCCCTTCTTTTAAATCATCTTCCTGAACCAGATAGGACATAAAATTAATACCATCCTGATCAGGATATTCATAGCCCCAATACCACTGATAACCTGTGATTTTCAATGTCATTTCAGGTTCGGCAATACGGTCATTTTTATATAGGATTTTAAAAGATGGCACAGCAATAAGTATCAAAATAACAACAGGAATAACTGTCCATAGGATTTCAAGCAAGACATTATGTGTTGTCTTTGAGGGTGTCGGATTGGCGCGGCGATTATAACGAACAGCGACATAAACCAATAAAAGAAAAACAAAAACCGTAATAGCAGAAATGATAATAAAAAGCATATCATGGAAGTCATGGATACGAACTGCGCCCTCTGATGCTGCGCCCTGAAAGCCTAGCCCCCAATTAACCGCATCGCCTTCAGCCGCCATAGCAGGCATTGCAATCATAACCATCAGACCGAATATCATAGAAAATGCAGTTAGGAATTGTCGTTTATTCATCATCATATCTTTTTCTTTTTTATGCCGTACGGACAAGAACGCTCATACATATATACAATTTTGTACGTTAGAAATATATCACCAAAAAATCAAGCCCGAACAGAGCAAAGAATTGATTTTTTTATACTATTCACAGATCACTTTGATAAAAGCACGTAAGACAAGCATGCCAAAGCCGCAGTTTCTGCGCGAAGAATACCATTCCCCAAATCAATAACCCGAATATCCTCAGATGATAAAATACTCACCCTTTCTTGCTCATCAAAACCACCTTCTGGACCAATCAGAAATGCCGCCCCCGCTTTATAATCATATTCATGCAGGGACTTGGCGCTTGGTTCACGCTCTAGGGCGGTGAAAACTTCAACACCGCCAATTCCCTTACTCAACAGATGCGGTAATTTAATGAGCGGATGCAGTTTCGGTATATCAAGGCGCTCCGACTGTTCGGCCGCCTCGATTATTTGTGCGTTTAAACGATCTTCGTTAATTTTACGATTTTCCGTGCGATGCATAAGCACAGGGGTTAAATCAGTAACACCAAGCTCAACCGCCTTTTCAATCAACACATCCATGCGCTGCTTTTTAATGGGAGAGAATAGCAAATGCAGCGTTTTTCGCGGCGGGGCTTGCGGCTTTATTTGATCGGTAAGGTCAAGCTCTCCGTTTTTTTTAGAAAGGGAATCAATGCACGCCAACCATTCCCCTTCTGCGCCGTTAAATATGCGCAAAATATCACCCACATCCTTACGCAGGACGTTCTTTAAATAATGCGCCTGATCGCCATGCAAAATTATTTTTGCATTTTTTGCACAAGGTGCATTGAGATATAGGCGCGGATACTTGTATATATGTTCTGTCATGACAAATATACTTAACACCAAAGAACATACTGATATCAAGAGGCTTGTATGGGGAGAGCGCTTTTTTCCTGTATCTGCGCGCCCTTATCTGTATCTGTTACGATTAGATCGCCCGATTGGAATTTGGCTGCTCCTTCTTCCATCGCTTTGGGCTATTGCTCTGGCAAGTGGCGGCGTATCGGGCATCACGCCTCATACTGCATATTACGTGGGTCTGTTTGTTTTGGGCGCGATTATCATGCGTGGGGCCGGATGCGTCATTAATGATTTGTGGGATAGGTAGTTGGATAAGCTGGTTGAACGGACTAAAAACCGCCCTCTTGCCAATAGCACTATCAGCGTTAAACAAGGCATAGCCTTCCTTATCCTGCTTTTAGGTTTAGGGCTCATCATCCTCATGCAATTCAACATGACGACTATTTTTCTTGGATGCGCGACATTGCCGCTAATCATTACATACCCACTGATGAAACGCATCACATGGTGGCCGCAAGCCTTTTTGGGCCTGACATTTAATTTTGGGGCTTTAATGGGATGGAGCGCAATAACAGGCGGAGTTGGAATAACCGGCACGCTACTCTACATAGGAGGAATATTCTGGACTATTGGCTATGACACCATATATGCCCATCAAGATAAAGAAGATGATGCCATGGCCGGCATAAAATCAACCGCGCGCCTATTTAGCCAACATAGTAAGAAATATGTAGCCGCCTTTTTCATTGCAGCATTGATTTTTTTTACAGGTGCCCTCATTTCTGCGCAGGGCATAACCCCGACCACCGCGCTAATTGGCTTTCCTGCCGCGCATATAGCATGGCAAATAAAAACATGGGATCCGAATAACAACAAAAGCTCTTTGCAAATTTTTAAATCAAATATGGTTTTTGGAATGCTTGTTGTAATCGCCTGCCTTCTTTAATCGCGAATAACTAATCGTTTACAGGACCAGAAGAAGGCGTATCGCGTGCATCTAATATTTTAACTACTTGTTTGGCATTCGCAATAAGTCGTGTTTGCATCACCGGCTTTAAATCATCAAACCCATCAAAATCGCCATCAGCAATATATTTTAGCAAATCCTCACCACTATCTTGCGATTGCAACGATCTTATTAAAGCATCA
>CAXBFT010000105.1:0-7270 GCA_963974945.1 uncultured Alphaproteobacteria bacterium | reverse complement strand
CCGATCCCACCCTCGGCCCAAATGATTCAAATTATGGCAAGTCAATATGCAGATCCGTAACAGACCTCCAAAATAACCAAGATAACTGCACAGATTCCGGCGCTTCATTAGGTGGAATCACCTGCATTCAAGGCGCAGGCGTTTTAGCGCGAGACGGAGACGAGAACGGCGCGGATGATGTCATCATGATCGGCGTTATCCCCTTCAGAACACTTTTTGATTTCCTTCTGGACAAACCGGAAGGGGCTGGAGGAACACCTTTTAGGGAACATCATAAAATGGATGGCTATAATATGCTTTTATCCTATGCGGTAACAGAACACATGACCGATGAAACAAGACATAGCTTAGTAAACCCGGCAAACCCATGGACGGGAGCCATTACAGTTATTGACGAAAACAAACTCGATGTAACAACGCCTCCTAAATCTGCTCATTACGTCATCTACTCTCATGGAGAAGATAAAAAGGGAGCCTATTCTCCAGAAGGCAGACGCTTTGAAAATTGTAATGTACCTCAGATTGTCATCGATGGTGGCGGAAGCGCCATCCCTTCGGTCGGCATTGGCGGGGCTTCTAATGCCGGTGAAATCGAGAACTGCGATAATAATGACGCAGCCTTCCTTCAAGGCATTCGTATGATGGCGGATGGTGGAAAATATAATGACGACCTTTTATACTATAAAGGCATGGATTTTTTACCAATATGGGAACGTCTTCTATCAAGCCCCAACGGGAAAAATTACATCCATAATACAAATTTAGGAAGTGTGGCCATTGGTACAGAAACCCCTGATGGCGGCAATACCAAGCTACATGTTATAGGAAATATAAGTGCAGAAGACTTCACCACCACCACAGAATATTGCGATGGGATAGATGCGTCCACATGTCTTGACCCTGATAAACTTGGCGGCTCTGGCTCTTTCTGCCATGATGGCCTGGGAAATCCCGTCTATAATCAGGTGGCATACGCCATTCAAGACAATGAGATAGTGTGTCGACCTATCGACTGGTCAGCTGCACTGGACAAGAATTGTGGAATACACCCGGCAATTGCACCTGACCCCGGTGCGGGAGAACAAACATTCATCCGCGGTATATCCAATTTAGGTGGACTATATTGCTGCACTCAACATGGTAATAATTGCTATATCCCATAAAAAAAGGGGAGTGTCTTCCCCTCCCTTTTTTCATTACGCCGTTTTGATATGCAGTACAGGGTCAAGCGGCGCTTGCACCATGGCCTCAAAAGGAAAATCAAGTTTATCGCGACCACCAAGCTCATGCAGCTCAATAATACAAGATGAAAAGACCACTTCTGCGCCTGCTTTACGCACCAAATCACCCGTTGCCTTCATCGTGCCGCCTGTCGCAAGCAAATCATCCAAAATAGCAACACGCGCATTTTTCTTTAACAATCCCGCTTGAATTTCAATACAATCCACCCCGTATTCAAGAGCATATTCCTGCCCAATAACAGCTCCGGGCAGTTTCCCCTTCTTACGTACCATTCCAAAAGGCAAGCCCAAAGCATGCGCAACAGGCACTCCAGTTAAGAAGCCACGTGATTCAATGCCCAATATCACATCTACATTTTGCGCCTTAACCAATGCGGTCAGGTCGGAAAGAACTGTTTTCCAAATATCAGGTTTTTTCAATAATGATTGGATGTCATAAAAGTTAATTCCCTCTTTCGGGAAATTGGGTACAACATCAATATGGCTTAAAAGGGTCATGACTATTCCTTGATATTTTTTAAAAAACTAATTTACTATTTCTCTTTTCACCACCCTATTCGAAGTATATGGTATATTCAATGATGAAGCGGGTATGAGTGTATAAATAATGTTTAAAAGGCGTGAACCTTTAACAATAACACAAACAGCAAGACAGTTTTTTTGGCCTTCAATGGGTCTGAAACGCTCAATAATATATATTAAGCACCGATTGCTTCGGGTTTCAGATTCCCCACATAAAATTGCACTGGGGCTTGCCATTGGTTTCGGCGTATCCTTTACTCCCCTACTGGGAACACATTTTATACAGGCGGGTATATTTGCCCTTCTTTTACGCGGTAATATCTTTTCGGCCATGATAGGAACATTTATTGGCAATCCGTGGACATTTCCTTTCTTTTGGTGGGCAGGGTTCAGCTTCGGCAGTTTCCTCTTCAGTGTCTTTGGATTTAATGGCGCGGATCAACTGCCATCAGAATTAGATCTTCATTTAATGTGGGAAATTATAAAAACGCATCCCATGACGCTTTTTCTGCCTTGGATGCTGGGTGGGTATATTCTGGCGGTTGCGACCATGCCTTTGACCTATGGCATTTATTATTACATCATAAGCGCCGCAAAAAAAGCCCGCGCCAAAGCCATAAGCCTTAGAAAAAAAGACAGCGTAAAAATAAGCCAATAAAACCGAAAGGCTCTCACTTATGATTCTAGGCATTGGCAACGACCTCGTTAAAATTGATCGCATTGAAAACGCACTCCGCCGTCATGGTAAACGCTTTGAAGCACGTTGTTTCACCGTGCATGAACAAAAAAAGGCGCAAAGCCGTGTCAACGCCAATGGCCAAGCCGCCGTTTACGCCAAACGCTTTGCCGCAAAAGAGGCCTGCGCAAAAGCATTGGGAACAGGATTTTCCAATGGCGTAATTTTTCGTGACATCGGGGTTATCGAAGATGAAAAAGGCCGCCCCTTCTTGCATCTGAGTGGCGGCGCAAAAATGCAACTTGATAGAATCACTCCCCCTAATATGACTCCCACACTCCATCTATCCCTAAGTGATGATCCGCCATATGCACAAGCTTTCGTGATTATAGAAGCTTTATAGGAAAATGCAGGACTACGAAAATGGCTATACTAAGTTGAATTGTTTACAAAAAAATATTGCGTCATTCCATTCTATACTAGCGCTGTGTATATTTTTGATGTAAACCCATTGACTATGTCAGAAGATTTAAAAACATCCACGCCCGATGATGCAAATGAAACGCCGCTGAAAAAGCCCGTTTTAATTGAAAAAGGTGAAATCAGCGAGTTCATGCAAACGGCGCTTCTTGCCATTGCCATTGCTTTGGTTATTCGCTCAATCTTCTTTGAACCCTTTAATATTCCTTCCGGCTCTATGAAACCGACATTATTGATCGGCGATTATTTGTTCGTGAACAAGCCCGCCTATGGGTATAGCCGTTTTTCATTCCCCTTCGGCATTGCACCAATTGAAGAGCGTATCTGGTCAAAAGAACCGACACGCGGCGATGTCATAGTTTTTGCCCTTCCCACACAGACCAGTATAAATTATATCAAACGCGTCATTGGCCTTCCGGGTGAGACGATACAGGTCAAACGTGGTCGCCTTTATATTAACGGAAAAATGATTCAGCGCGAATTTATTGGCCTCGAAGAAGATCGTAATGAACTTGGCGAAATGCAGACATTATCCCTGTATACAGAAACGCTTCCCAATGGAGTAAAGCACAGTATATATGAGACGAGCGATAAAGAACCCCGCTCTACACCATCCCCGAAGGGCATTATTTTATGATGGGTGATAATCGTGATCATTCACAAGATAGCCGCTTTGCCGATAAAGTTGGCCCCGTGCCGTTTGAAAATATTGTTGGCCGCGCAGATTTCTTGTTTTTCTCCACCAACGGATATGCCCAAATTTTTGAGCTTTGGAAATGGCCATGGACCATTCGTTATGATCGTTTGTTGATGGATATAGACCCAAAGCATCCTAAAAAAGATACCCCAGAAAATAAGCAGTAATAAATGTGACATATGATGGCTAAATCAATAGAGGCACTGCAAGAAACATTAAAATACACATTCAAAAGCCCCGACCTTTTGCGTATGGCTTTGACGCATGCAAGCACTGGCGCAAAACAAAATTATGAACGTTTAGAGTTTTTGGGTGATCGTGTCTTAGGATTAGTTATTGCGTCTTTACTCTTTCAAAAATTTCCAGATGAAAAAGAGGGTGATATGGCAAAGCGCCTTGCCTCATTGGTGCAAGGGCAAACCCTTGCAAAATTATCTGCTCGCCTTTCTTTGGGTGATTATATCCTGTTTTCAGATGCAGAAGCCGCGGCGGGCGGCGCAACCAATGACCATATTCTTGCCGATGTATTTGAATCTGTAATTGGCGCAATTTACCTTGATGGTGGATACGACCCTTGTCAAAAGCTGATCGAAACACATTGGGCTGATACGCTTTACACGATGAAAAAACCACCACAACACCCTAAAACAGATATTCAGGAATGGGCGCAAGGTCAAGGATTACCGCTGCCCGCTTATGACATCATAGGCCAAAGCGGCCCCGATCATGCACCTATTTTCAATATACGCCTGACAGTTCAAGGATACGACCCAATAAGCGGTGAAGGAAGATCACGCGCCGAAGCAGAAAAAAACGTTGCCAAGGCTTTTATGACACATATAAAACAACAGAAAACATAATTAAATGACAGAACAATCAAAATGCGGCTTTGTAAGTGTTATCGGTATTCCGAATGCAGGTAAGTCAACGCTCATCAATGCAATGGTAGGAACAAAGGTTTCTATCGTTTCACGTAAAATCCAAACAACACGCAGTCGTATTTTAGGCATTGCCCTGCATGAAAATACACAAATCGTATTGATTGACACGCCCGGTATTTTCAAACCCAAGAAAACTCTTGAAAAAGCCATGGTCACCGCCGCCTTATCCAGTATAGATGAGTGCGAATACGTTATGCATATTGTTGATGCGACCTCACGCAATGCCATTGAAAAAAATAAGATGATTTTACAGTCATTAGAAAAGCACGATAATGTAATCCTGATTTTGAATAAGATTGACTGGATGGACCCGCATGATCTTCCAGCCTTAGCCCGAGAAATGAATGAAGCGCATCCCTATATTGCCACCTTCATGATTAGCGCTCTGAACGAAAAGGGCGTAAAAGATGTGACGCAATATTTAGCCGATCACCTGCCGACGGGTGAATGGATTTACCCCGAAGACCACATTACGGATATGCCAATGCGTTTAATGGCATCAGAGATCACACGAGAAAAGATCTTTGACCAAGTGCATCAGGAAATTCCATACTCCGTTTTTGTTGAAACCGAAAGCTGGGAAGAATTTGATAATGGCAGCATAAAAATATCCCAAGTCATCTACGTCCAAAAAGACAGCCAAAAAGGCATCTTACTTGGAAAAGGCGGCAGCAAAATTAAAACCATCGGGCAATCCTCGCGCATAGAATTAGAGGAAATTATGGAACGCCGCGTACACCTAAGTCTTTTTGTACGTGTTCAAGAGAATTGGGCAGAGCGCGCTGAAAATTACGAGATTTTTGGGCTTGACCTTCCTCGCGGATAAAAAAATATTAAAATTCATATTCTTAGCACGCCACTAATCGGCTAAAAACATATATACAGAACGCATCGTATAATAAAAACAAAAGATGCCTCTGTGGATAAAGATTTTTTTGGTAAAGCATTTGATAGCCAATGAATCAAAGCCCTGATAAGGTGCCTTCATTAACATGAAATTAGAAAATAAGCGTTTGGGAACAATACCTTGTATTGTGACGACCGTTTTTGCGCAAGTAATTTGGAGGATTAAATGAGTTGGACTGAAGAACGTGTATCCGTACTTAAAAAATTGTGGGGCGAAGGTCATACAGCAGCAGAAATTGCCAAACAATTAGGCGGCGTAACACGTAATGCTGTTATCGGTAAAGCGCACCGTTTAAAACTGTCTAACCGTATATCTCCTATTCAGCAGAACAAAAAGCCTGCAAATTCGAATAAGAGTATTGAGCGCAAAGTCGTTGAAAAAATAAAAGAAGTAACGCCAATCAAGGCAAAAGAAATTGTTGTAAAAACAGAAGTCTATGAAAAGAAAATCAATCCCGATGATCTTTACAGCTTGATGGACCTTCAGCCTCGCATGTGTCGCTGGCCTTCCGGTGATCCCAAAGAAGAAGGCTTTGGCTTTTGTGGTGGGCACACCATGGCGGGATTGCCCTACTGTGAAGAGCATGCAAAAGCAGCGTATCAAGCGGCAACACGCAATCGCTTGTTCAGCAAGGCTTCCCCTGCGCTTCCGACACAAGAAAAAGTAGAAAAAAAGGTTGCAAGCAACTGATAACAAATTCTTTTTAAATAAAAAGGGCGGCACATGTCGTCCTTTTTTATTTAAACACTTCGTAATAATATTTCAATATTGCAGCGCACAACATATTAATATTGCAACGCCCCCCTTTAAACTGCTACTAGGTACCCCCAGAAAAAATAATTGCGGAGAATATAAATGACCCAACCAAAAGAGTTTATCGCGCGCGTTCCGGAATTTGGCGGAACATTCGCAAACATTAACGTTTCAGAGCGATTTAAGGTTGCCAATATTGACGAAGCAATAAGCGCCCTAAACGACAACGGGTACTTTGAAGGCATGATCTATGATAAAGCAGATAGCGCAGATGTATTAAATGCTCTTGATACAGGATACGACTCTGATAAAGCAACGAAATTTTCGCTTTAATCAAAAGCACCAAACACAACATCAAAAAAAGCCCGCCTCAATCAATGATGGCGGGCTTTTTGTTATTCTTCAAAAAACTTAAGCAGCTTGGCTGGCTTTTGCTTTTTGGCGCATGATTTTTGCGGCCTCAACCATATTGGTCAATGATGTTTCAACTTCAGGCCAACCGCGAGTCTTAAGACCACAGTCAGGGTTTACCCAAAGCTGACGCTCACTAAGATTTTGTTTCGCCTTATCAAGCAACGCTACCATCTCATCAACGCTAGGAACGCGTGGAGAGTGAATGTCATAAACGCCTGGTCCGATCTCATTCGGATATTTGAACGCCACAAAAGCCTCCAATAATTCCATCTGAGAGCGTGAACACTCAATCGAAATTACATCCGCATCCATTGCTGCAATTTGTTCAATCACATCATTGAACTCAGAGTAGCACATATGCGTATGGATCTGTGTTTCATCCTCAACACAACATGATGTAATACGGAAATCTTCAACCGCATTATCAAGATACGCTTTCCAGTCATCCTTACGAAGCGGAAGACCTTCACGGAACGCTGCCTCATCGATTTGGATCATTTTGATGCCTGCTGCTTCAAGATCGGCAACTTCATCACGGATCGCAAATGCGATCTGCTTTGACGTTACGCTGCGCGGCTGGTCATCACGAACAAAAGACCACTGAAGAATTGTGATCGGGCCTGTAAGCATCCCTTTCAT
>CAXBFT010000104.1:0-7279 GCA_963974945.1 uncultured Alphaproteobacteria bacterium | reverse complement strand
GAGAAGGGTGTGTCTAGCCGTTATGGTGACGGTTATGAGTTGCCAAGATTAAACGAAGGGTTACAGAAGGTGCGCTATAGTGGCCTTGAGTTGCCCAGCTCTAAGATATAAATCCGTACCTTACTGTTTATCCATTTTCTAAATCGTTCGAAATACTGGTACGGTTAGTGAGCGTGTCATATAAAGTCGAAGGAAATAGGCCGCTGTTTTCTGTACAAAATTGATCCAAGCTCATTACCTCAAAAGAATCATCACTAATAAATGGCCTATCTAAGCTCTCATCTGATGCAGGAAAATATGAGCTAACAGAACCTTGTGCGCCATTGTCCAAAAGTATTTTGATATTACTTAAGGTGGCTACAGAATGAATCTCTGGAGTTTTTATATTCTGAGGCATAACTCCAATCCCGCCCAATCCACGCCCAGCTTCACCAAATTCCTTTAAGATAGGCTCAAGCATACTACCGATAGCACTCGCCATTGCTTTTGATTTTTTTGTGAAGTTATCCTTTTCCTTAGCTTCTGATCGTTTCTGAGCAACGTATTGCATGATAGCTAAATCTAACGGCGTATGCTTTCTAGCGTCTGCGTTTCTTAAGTTGGCAACATTATGGGGAATAGCTTCTCGCTGATTTACGTTCATATCCATATTGCGCTGGGTATAAGCCTGTTCTAAATTTGAAAGAGCCTCGTCATGATCTGACAGAATTGCCCAACAGACATCATTGCCATTTTCTATGAGGAGAGGAGTTTTTAAGCTTTTGGATTTTTGTAGAACTGCAATATTGCTTTCACTCGTAACTACTGAAACAGCGTTGTTATCCGCGCCTTGGTCTAGTAATATATTCAGTGTTTGTGCGCCGTTATTATAGACAGTATGGAGATAAATATTTAACGGGTCTCTAGCATCCAGTTTACTATTTTCATCTGCAATGGAAATAACCCTTATGGCATTATTAAAATCCATTTCCTCTGCTAATACACTCAGTGTCACAGATGCATTTTGATCACTTGCTTGTATAGCTTCAAATACAGAATTAATGGTTGCTTGATCTGGTTGTTGCTTCATTGTCCCTAGCCTTACTTTTTTGTTTGAGGGTATTGTACATAATAAATCATTGAATGAGCAATATAAAGCTTCCGCTTATGTGATACAGCCAGCCATAGGATTTCATTGAGGCTGGTAAACAGCGCCTTGCCGGTGATACGGGGCGCGCTGCCACCACAGTGGAGTAGTCCCATTTATCCGACCGTCAAACCAAACGTGGCAACCCTATGTAATACCCTTTCAGATTTTTGTAGTGTTTTTGGGTTGTGTTTTTATAAAGACATTTTTTATCAAGGGAGAATATCAAGCCAAAAGGTATCGTCTAAGAATTCTGATGGGAAATTATCATTGCAGGGATAAAACTCTTTGTCGAAAACAAAAAAATATTTTGAAAAATTCATATCACCTCTTTATAGTTGTTTTATAATTTTTTTATTAGATATTAATTAAGGGGGAAGCATAGTGCAACACAATATTAAAACTAAGGCGAAGGCAAAGGCCAGTGAATTAGATTATCATATTGGGCAAACAGTAAAAAAAATAAGAATTATAAAGGGGTACACACAGCAAGATATTGCAGAAAAAGTGTCAGTGACTTTTCAGCAAATACAGAAATATGAGAATGGAAAAAATAGAATCAGCGCTTCAAAATTATATGAAATGATGGTTGAATTTGAGGTGAGGCCTAGTGATTTTTTTGACATACTAGATCAAAGAACGAATAACGTACAGAAAAGTGCAATATTATTTGACCGTCAATCAATTGAAATTGTTTCTCTTTTTAGGCAAATAAAGAACCCGGAATTAAAAGATGCTGTCTTAAAATTTGTTAGAGGCTGGACACAAAAGAATCAATAATAAGAGATAAATGTAAGATAGTGCTGCTTGATCAATTTATAGAGGACACAAATAGAGCCACAAGCTCCGAAGAGATTTTTCTGTTGTATCAGGAAGCTCTTAAGTATCATGGGTACGATGGTATATGCTACTGTCTTGTAACGGATCACCCAGCTTATGGTTTAAAGGCAGACCACGGGGCGATGCAAAACTATCCTGATGAATGGATTAAACATTATACAAAAAAAAATTATAAAGAAATAGATCCTGTTCTGCAGCACTGCTTTAAAACATCTGATATTTTTTCATGGGATAATCTGGTTGAGCATAAGAATCTAGAAAAAGACGAAAAATTATTAATGATTGAAGCTAAAGAAGCTAATTTACTAAACGGCCTCGCTATGCCACTCCATGGAATAAATGGTGAATTAACAGCGATAGGGCTTGCTAGTACAAATGGCGGTGTTGATATTAATAAAGACATATTACATAAAATACGATCGTTATCTATTCAGTTCCATTTATCATACATTGAACAGGAATCTTCTTCTTTAAGTTTCTTTGAAATCAATGCTATCGAGCATAAAAAAATAACTCTAAGCAATAGGGAGCGCGAAATTCTGTTGTGGATGTCAGAGGGCAAAAGCGATTCTATTATCGCTGATATAATTGGCATTTCTTACGCAACGGTCAGGTATCATATGAACAACATTTTTATAAAGCTAGGTGTGAATGAACGCACATTAGCTGTTGTTAAGGCAATCAGGCATGGGCTGATACTGCCAACATATTTAAAGAGAATATAATGCGTAGAACTATCAAGGTTGTTAGGTGACTTAATTCTCATATTTCCTACTATCTCTCTACAAATCATTGCTTGGGAGGGATATATGATTGAGTGTGTGAATTTAGAAAATAACCACCTTTACTCTGGAAATCCCTTATGTGCGCAGCATAAGTTAAGGTTTCAATCTATTATCAAAAGACAGAAATGGGATGTGCCATATATTAAAAATATGGAATATGACAGCTATGATAATCCTGCTGCTCAATATTTAGTTAAACGCAATTTAAATGGTGAGGCTGTTGGAGTCTCACGCTTATGCTCTACTGAACGCCCCTACATGTTAGAAGAGCATTTCCCTTATCTTATAACCAAGAAGCCCTTGCCTAAAAGTAACGCAATTTGGGAAACCACTAGATTTTGTGTTGCTGCACATCTTCCGCCAAGAGAGAGGAAGAGCGTGTTACATCGCCTTGTCGTTGCGCATCTTGAATTTGCTTTACAAAATAATATTGAGCAAATTGTAGCTGTAACTTATCCCGTTTTTTGGAAAAATATTTTTATTAATTCTGGTTGGAATGCTGAGTGGCTTGGAGATGTCCATAAAAGCGCTGAAGGTTTTAAAATGATTGCTGGAGCGCTGAAGGTTTCAGAAAAAACATTACGTAATGTTCGAAATGTTACGGGCATACATCATGAAGTCTTAAATTTCAAAACCACTGAAGAAACAACCTATCAACATCAAGTAAACATGTGAGGAAAAAATGCTAGAAGCAAATGAAAACACCCAAATAAAAAATAATACTGATAATATATTGCTATCTTTGGAGTATTTAAAAGAAGAAGCAAAACGAGATGGTGATTTAAGGTTGTACGAAATTTTAGATACGGCATGTATTCTGGGAAAGTCTTCTCGGTTGCCACTTTCGGCTCGGCAGGAAAATAATGGCATTGATCGTGATTTATTTCAGGCTGCTATATTCTTGCTAAAATTCTTACAGTCTTCAGATAAGAGTAGAGAAACTGTTTTGGAAATATTGGCCCCAAAACATTAAGTTGAAACTATGGTTAAATTACATAAGTATAGTAGAACCACGTGCGGCGGTCTTGTGTTATGAGGTTTTATAATATGCGGGACATTCTTCGAGCGTGGGTTCTAATATCAAGCAGGGGTAAGCCAGAATATATGCTTGAAAAGTTATACGCAAAGGTGTTACATGAGTGCAATGAGTTTGATCTTAAGCCATTAATTTAATTTGTTTTTTGAAAATAAGACTCGAATCCCATTCTCACCTCCATTTGGATTTTCTTTTTATTATTATTTTAAAAAGGGTTAAGGGCAAAAAATCATTTTATTTCTTCCGTTGTAAATTTAAGGATGTCTTTTACATGAGTGATAAAACAGAATCAAAATGGTTAAAGACTGTCGTAGATTATGCACCTATAGCAGCGTTTTTTATATCCTATAAGTATAGTGACGATCTTGTATTCGCGACGAAGGTGATTATCGTGGCGACTTCCGCGGCGATAGCGTTATCATTTATTGTTGCTCGAAGGGTGCCTGTTATGCCGCTGGTGACCGCTATCATTATTGGGGTGTTTGGTGGGTTAACTATTTATCTGCAAGACGATACATTCATTAAAATGAAGCCCACGATTATCCAAACCGGTTTTGCGCTTGTCCTTGGGCTCGGGCTAATCCTAAAGCGCCTATGGCTAAAGCCTTTATTTGCCGGGGCTATCGAAATATCAGATAGGGCGTGGAAAATTTTGACCCTTCGCTTTATTGTGTTTTTCTTCGTATCGGCGGTCTTGAATGAAGTTGTTTGGCGCACGCAAGATACGGATGTTTGGGTTAACTTTAAGGTGTTCGGATTAATGGGCGCTACTCTTGTCTTTATGGCGGCGCAAATCCCATTCATTAAAAAATATTCAGACGTGGAGGATGGTGCCTGAATACGTGTATTCTGTGGAGGGTTTAACGGAATGGTTGATTTTCCTTTATTGTATTGCGGGTAATGGTTTATCTTATTAAAAAATAAGGGATCAATGTCATCGCACATAAAACAATATCTGAGAAAATAAGAATATATTCTCCGGCTTTCATTGTTTTATGTGTTGGCTTGTTACTGTCTTTTTCTTCTGCTTATTACCTGAGCAAAATAGAAAAATGGAGTGTTCAGCAGAATTTTAAACAGCGCGCGGATAATATTGATAATGAATTCCAAGTTTTTCTTGATGATTATAATGCCACATTACGTCTTTTAAAGGTTTTTTTCTTTGCCTCAAAAGACATCGAAGTCAGTGAGTTTAAGCTTCTTGCTGTCAGTGTGTTGCTTTATAAAAACAGTATTAGCGGGCTTTTCTTTGTTCCGGAAGTTTTGAATGAGCATAAAGAGACCTATTTATCTGTATTACAAAAAGAACAGGGCGTAGATTTTTTATCAAGAATAGAAAATGGCAACTTTGTTGAAGATCATACAGTAAGGCCCGCCTATTACCCCGTGCATTTAACTGAAACGCTTGATTTCGATAACCATATTATTGGGGCGGATTTGCAAACGATACCGGCGTTAAATAAAGCATTGTTTAAGAGTTTAAAGGAATCTTTCTCTGTTATCTCAAAGCCTTTTGGTGAAGGTGATAATATCAGTTTTTATATTTTTAATTCCATCTCAAATGTAGATACGTTGAAGGATGATTATGGTGCAGTCCTAAATAAGTATAAAAGCAGCCGGGGGGTTCTTGGCCTTCATATTTCATCAAATGATATTTTATCTTATTATATTGAAAACAATAAACTATCAGATATGGATATTCGAATTGAAATGAATGATGGTGATCAGAATTATCTGATTTTTGATACGAAGGAACAAAAAACACAGCCTTATAATATTATGCATTATGCAACGCATTTTGAGGCTTTAGATGCAAATTGGACAATAACACATACACCAAAACCAGGCTTTTTTCAAACGCAGGATTGGCCGCAATATCTTGCTTTTATAACGATTTTGTTATTTTCCTCCGGTATTGCTGCTTACTATTTTGTTTTGATTAAAAGAAGAGAGCATGATGCTGTTTTGCAACAGCTGTTAAACCAACAGATCCTTGAAAAAGAACGCTTAAACAGCCAAATGCAAGAATACACAGATTCGTTGGAGCTTGCGCGTTATGAGCAAACATTACAAAAAGAAAAGGCGGAAAAGGCGAGCGCAGCAAAGAGCGAATTTCTTGCTAATATGTCTCATGAATTACGCACGCCTTTAAACTCTATCATTGGTCTTTCAAAAATGTTGAAGGAAGATCTTTCTTCGGAAAGGGAGGAAAATAGAATGATAGGCATTATTCTTAAATCTTCTGTTTCCCTTCTGAATATTGTGAATGACATTCTTGATTTATCCAAAATTGAAGCCAATGAAATTCTATTGGAGGAGATTGGCTGTGATTTTCAAAACATTATGTCCCATGTCTTGGCGGCGATGGCACCGATTGCCAGTACCAAAAGTATTTTATTAAAGATAGATTACGAATCTAAGGTTCCATATATTCTTTGCGACCCTGTACGTGTGGAACGCATCATCACGAATATCATAAGCAATGCGATTAAATATACAAATCAAGGGCATGTTGATGTGAGGGTAAATGCAGAACTTTTGGATGATGGGCATGTTTCTATCTTTTGTTCTGTTCTCGATACGGGGGTTGGTATTCCGGAAGATAAACAAGAGGCCATCTTCAAAAAGTTCACGCAAGTTGATGAAACGACCACCAGAAAATTTGGTGGCACAGGTTTAGGCTTAGCCATTACGAAGGAGCTGGTTGAGCTTATGGGGGGTGAGATCGGTGTGAAGAGTGAAATTGGAAAAGGGGCTGAGTTTTGGGTGAAAATACCTTTTTTGACGACTGATACGTTGCATGATGATATGTGTCATACCGCATCAGGAGAGCAGGTGCATAATGTTGCAAACCGTATTTCTGTAAAAAATGCCCATCTTCTTATTGCGGAAGATTACGAACTTAATTGTATCTTTATAGATAAAGTATTTAAACGTCTCGGCTTTGTTGATTATAAAATTGTAATGAATGGCGCTCTTGCTTATGAGGCCTATAAGGCGGAGTCATTTGATCTTATCCTTATGGATTGCCATATGCCTGAATTGGACGGGTATCAAGCCACCGCAAAAATTCGGGCGGATGAAGAAGGCACGCAAAATAACATTCCTATTATTGCCACAACTGCGGATGCTATGTCTGGTGCGCGTGAAAAATGCTTGGAAGCAGGCATGGATGATTATATAAGTAAGCCAATTGATATTGTGCTTTTGAAATCATTACTATCCAATTGGATCATTTTTGATAATGACGAAGAAGACGCGGATCCCCTTACCGAAATAACAGCTGACACATCTATTTTTGATCCGGATATGATTTCTCTCTATGCTGATACGCAGGAGGAAAAGCAGGATTTTTTTGATATATTCTACGCCTCAACCGAAGACTTAATTCAGCAGATGGAGCAGCATTGTACGGATGGTGAGAATGAACAATGGTGTGAGATTGCGCATAAATTAAAGGGCGGATCTCTTATGATTGGTGCGAATAATTTG
>CAXBFT010000103.1:0-7295 GCA_963974945.1 uncultured Alphaproteobacteria bacterium | reverse complement strand
AAAATAGAAACGGATCAGGCTTTGGTTGATGCAGGGCAGATGAAAGCCGACGATGCGCTTACCTTAGAAAGCAGAATTAACATTTCCGAGCGCGCAACAGAAATCAGTAAACACCTTAGTTTTGAAGAGCATATGATCTTGCGTGAGGCATTGCCTTTAATGCTATCTTTCTCTTTGAATGATGTGACCCATTCCGTAGCTGAGCGCGTCGCGAATAATGCGGAAATTCCATCAAATATAAGAACGGTAAAAAGCAAGGCTTTGGAAGAAAATTTTGTCCTTCATCATATGCGCTCCTTGGCACAAAAAATCGGGATGACAAATACATTTGTCGTGACCTCAACAGGTTTGCCAACTTACGCGGATAAGGCGAGAACTCAACCAACATGGTCTAATGATGTTTCTACTCCATCAGATATTATGAAACTCGTGAATTATACTGTCGAAAATTACCCGTCCTTCTTGCAAATGTCTTCTGTTGCAGAAATTAAGATGCCTAATAAAAGAGACCTTTATAAAAATTCTAACCCTTTATTAGAAAACTCGACGAAAGATAAGGCAGATAAAGTGCAGTCTATTCCCACGCAAGGCGTTATTGCGGGCAAAACAGGTCTTACGGATGCGGCATATTGGCAGGCCGTATGCGTAACAGATTTATCGCAAAGAGGCGGAGAGGGATATTTAGCAATTTTCACATCAGGCAATGATAATGAAACTTATGCGTTAGAGCCTAAGCGTATTTTAGATAAAGCGATAGATTTATTAGATGGTTATCACCATGATTCGGATCTTCAGGTCAGGTTGGAGCCTTAAACAGATGGGCGTTTGACCTTGTTTCCATCATCTAAAAGAAGAACTTTGGGCTCATGTATTTTTGCGTTGGCCTCATCCATTTGTACATAGGCGCAGATTATAACCAAATCACCTGTTTTTACCAGATGCGCCGCCGCGCCGTTAATGCCGATTATGCCTGACCCACGCTCCCCCGGGATCACGTATGTGGTTAGGCGCGCGCCATTGGTGATGTCTAAAACATCGACTTGTTCATTGATTAAAAACCCTGCGCGCTCCATTAAGTCTTGGTCAATTGTGATTGACCCTTCGTAATCCAAATCGGCTTGCGTAACAGTAGCGCGATGCAATTTGGCTTTGAGCATAGTTAAAAACATGGCTTTACTTTCTTTAATCCTGAACATAATCTTTGAAATCGCGTTTTAGCGCAATTATCAAATAAATAAAAGGGAATTATCTATGGCAAGCTATGATGATAATAATATTTTTGCAAAAATACTGCGCGCTGAAATCCCGTGCGATAAAATTTATGAAGATGATTATGTGCTTGCCTTTAATGATATAGCCCCGCAAGCGCCGATTCATATCTTAGTCATTCCAAAGGGGAAATATATTTCCATCGTTGATTTCGGTGCAAAGGCAAGTGCGGCAGAGGTTGCTGGCTTTTTTTCTGCCGCATCAAAAATAGCACAAGAAAAAGGATTGGAGAGCGAAGGTTTTCGCTCTATCGCCAATACGGGTCAAAATGGCGGTCAAGAAGTGCCGCATTTCCACCTGCATTTGCTTGGCGGTAAACGCATTGGTCCGATGGTCTCAAAATAGGTTTAGCGTGGAAACATAATCACGTTATTGGCCTCAAACCCGCTAATTGCATCGTGATGATGTGTATGCGCCAAGGTCATTTGACGGTTTTGAACTTCTAACATCCCCATGACTTCATCAATAATCACAAGATGGGCCTGTAATTGCGCAGTGATAATGTCGAGAATTTTGGCCATTTTAGGATTGGTGATTTCAAATGAGAGGTGGCATAAATTCAAAAGATCAAGGAAACCTTCTAAATCTTCGGCAATCACGCCCATCATATCTCTTTGGGTTTCTTCCCAAAGCTCTGGATTATCCAAAGCCAATTGATCGCGGGCGATATAACGTTCAATCAGGCGTTCGCATTCCATTTTAAGGAAGGTTAAGTCCGTTGAGATTATACCCTCAAATGTTGCGATTTCCTGCACAGTTAAAACACCGCAAAGCAATGCTTTTTCTACGCGGAAATTACCGATGATTTCATGCATGGCATATGTTGCATCCGCGGCGGCTGATGTATCACTCAGCAATAAATCGCGAACGATTAACGGCATTAAAGTATTATTTTTCATACGCGCTAGTGTTTGTTCATTGATGTTTATGCTCTGTGCCATCTTGGCCTCCTGTCGGAATTCGTTATCTATCTCCCTTCTTAAGGGGTGAAAATGAATAAATCGTTAATGCGCATTTTAATTTTTAAAAATGCGGTGGAGGAATAATATCAATTGATATTTAGGTGGTGTGCGACGGTCGAATTAAGACAGGAATTCCTTATAAAAATCGTCCATATTCCTGTTCAGAAATAAGGTCATATTCATCGGCTTCTATATCAATAAGCTCCGTCAGTGTATTTTGAATCTTATAGGCCATGCCGCGTAAAATCATCTGTGCGCGCCATGTTGGCTGGTTTGGAAGGCTGTTTAAGACGGATCGTATGAATAAGAACAGTTCTTTAATGTTTTGTCTGTCAACTTTATCAACAAAGCGTTTGCGAAACTCCAGACCTTCTTGCTCATTTGTGCTAATAAACTCAAGTTTATTATCGATCTCTTCGAGGAACTGACAAAATCCCTCTAGGGTGCGTTCGATACGGGTGATGCGTTGCTCTTTGATATGCTTCATCCAATTGCGTCCGCTCATATAATCCGCGTAGACATAAAGCATTAATGAGTTTGCAAGTGTTTTAACCAAAGCTTTTTGAATATTGATAAGAATGATTTCTTTGTTTTTTAAAATAGATTGGTCATGTGAAAACTCTTCCATACGTCCTTTCATCTTTTTAAGGTCACCATAGGTATCAACAACCGTAAAGGTAATGGCGGATCCAAGTTCACCCACTTGGGTAAGAAGCTCTTGATAGACTTGCGTATCAATATGTTTATATTCAGATATATGGTCTTTTGTAGATTTGCAGCGGCGTATTTCTAGATATAGATCCCGTAAATGGTAACTGTTGTAGAGGATTTCTGCCGCAATAGCGGAGGTTGTGCTGGCGTTTTTATTTTTTTTGAATTTACGCTCTAACGTTTTATTGTAAATGATGTTTAAGGCTACGCCGGTAATCGTCGCGCACCCGATAAATACGCCACTAAGGACGGCTTTGTATTCTGTCATGACGCTCAATAAATCCATGTGGCATTCCTTATGCTATTGCCGAATACTTTGCAAGCTTTGTATGCGTTGTTTCTTATGTATAAATATATTTTACGCGCGGAGCATGTAAAAGCTCTTAATACGCATTGGGTTTTAAAAAAATAAATGATAATGTCCTTGGATTATCATTATTAATCATTACGAAAGACAAAATTCCCATGAGTAAGCAGCCAGCCAAGAAGAAATCTGTTAAAAGTAAGGGCGGTGCAAAATTATTAGTGCGCTGTGCCACTGTTGAAGACGTAAAGGCGGTGCAGGATTTGAGTGTGCGTGTCTATGGTGAAAACAGTTTTTCAGAAGCGATGATCCGCGGCCAAATTCTTAACTTTCCTGATGGACAATTCGTGGTGGAGTATGAGGGCGTAATTGTTGGGCATTGCGCGACGTTTATTATTGATGGCGATCTTTGTTTAAATCCACATACATGGTCAGAAATTACGGGCGGTGGTTATGCATCACGTCATGATCCTGACGCAGATTATCTCTATGGAATGGAGGTCTGCGTGCATCCTGATTATCGCGGCATGCGTATCGGCAGCAGGCTTTATCAGCAACGACAGACCTTATGTCAGGATTTGAATCTTAAGGGCATTGTTTTTGGCGGGCGGATGCCGGGCTTTGCAAAGCGTAAGAATAAGGTTGATGGCCCGGAAGAATATCTTGAATTGGTGCAGGCGCGTAAAATCCGTGATCCTGTGGTATTTTTTCAGCTTTCCAATGATTTTGAGCCATTGGGGATTTTGCGTAATTATATGCAATTTGATCCTGAGTCAGGCGGTAATGCGGTGCATATGATTTGGCGTAATCCGCTCAACACCGACCCTATTGTGAAAGAAAAGAAAAAGCGCGGGCGTTTGCCAAAATCTGTGCGGGTGGCAACAGTACAATTCCAAATGCGTAAAGTCGAAGATGAAACGCAATTCGAAGGGCAGCTTGAATATTTCATCGATATTGCATCGGATTACAGCGCGGATTTCGTTGTTTTCCCTGAGCTAGTAACGCTTGCGTTGCTTTCGGCGACGACTAAAAAAATGCGTCCCGAAGAGGCAATTGACCATCTGACGAAATATACAGAGCGCTATATCAAGTTTATGCAAGGCATGGCGATGTCCTATAATATCAATATTATTGGCGGATCACACCCAACCAAAATGCCTGATGGTGATATTCATAATATATCCTATGTGTTTTTACGAGACGGTGCGACCTACGCGCAGGAAAAGCTTCACCCTACGCCGAATGAGCGCTATTGGTGGAATATTCAGGGCGGGGATAAGCTTGACACCATTCAAACCGATTGCGGGCCGATTGGCGTATTGATTTGTTACGATACGGAGTTCCCCGAAACTGCGCGCCATTTGGTGGATCAGGGCGCGCTTATGATTTTCGTACCATTCTGTACGGATGAGCGTCAGGGATATTTGCGCGTTCGCTATTGCTCACAGGCCATCGCGGTGCAAAATCAGTGCTATGTGATTATGTCAGGGACGGTTGGTAATATCCCCGATGTGGAAAATATGGATATTAACTATGCCGAGAGCTGTATTTTAACGCCCTGTGACTTCCCATTCGCGCGTGATGGTATTGCGGCAGTTTGTACGGCCAATACGGAAACCATTGCCTTTGCCGATTTGCAAATGGATAACCTTCTGACCGCCCGCCAACATGGCAGTGTACAGAATTTGAGGGATAGGCGCTTTGATCTCTATAACATCCAATGGCGATCAAAAGGCGATTAAAGCTTTCGGTATTTAAATTGAGCTGCGTTGCTGCGTCGTTTGTGTACTTTTGTACACGTCACTCCTTGCGCCTGCCTCAATTCAAATGCCGTTCGCTCTAGGGTGGGCAAATTCTGGGGGCATGCTATTCTTTACCTATTCATACGTGAGTTTTTATGTAATATATTTATTATGGTTGTATGGAGGTTACATGGTCGCCCGCATTAACACAGTTGCTTTTCAAGGGATAGAGGTTCGGGCGGTGGATGTGCAGGTTCAACTGTCTAACGGGCTTCCTGCGTTTAATATCGTGGGGTATATTTAATGTCTCGTCTATTCGCAAGGGTAATCATAGTATTACTTATTATAGTTTTTTCGTGTCTTGCTATTATAGTTTTCATGATTGCAGCAGAGCTAAGAGGGGCGCGTGAGGAGTATGTTTCAGAGGTCAGAGATATAATTCCAGAAATAATTCAGACCGAAAAAGTATTAGTAAATGATTTCGATTTTGCTTTGCCAGGTGGTTGGTGTCACGGCTTAGTGCTCAAAGTTAGTGAAAAAACTCTAAGTGATATAAATGATAAGGGGTTATTATTCTTTAAAAATCATGTTCCAGAGAAAACAATGTATGAAACTGGTAATAATTACTGGAAAGAATGGTTGGGATTTCCAAGTACTTCGAAATATGAAGGAACTGAAACGCCTAATGGGTGTCTAAATGGCTTTGAGAAATTTAAGCGAAAAAAAGGGTATGCCATTCGGCGCGATACTAAAAAATATGTTACGTATTTAGAGCATAGAGGCTACTCGAATATTTCAGTGTATCCTGAGTGGGGTATCGTTGTTTACGCTAGTTGGGCAAATTAAAAGGTAATATAAATGGTCGCACGCATTAACACAGTTGCTTTTCAGGGGATAGAAGTTCGGGCGGTGGATGTGCAGGTTCAGCTGTCCAACGGGCTTCCTGCGTTTAATATCGTGGGTCTTCCTGATAAAGCTGTGGCGGAAAGTAAGGAGCGGGTGCGCGCGGCGCTTCATGCGCTGGGGCTTTCATTACCGCCGAAACGTCTTACAGTTAATATGGCGCCTGCTGATCTTTCCAAAGAGGGGAGCCATTTTGACCTGCCGATTGCGCTGGGGGTTCTTGGTGCAATGGGGGTTCTGCCAAAGGATGAGCTTGAGGGCTATGTTGTGTTGGGGGAGCTTGCTTTGGACGCAACGATACGCGCCGTATCGGGGGTTCTTCCTGCCGCTATTCATGCGGGTGAAACGAATAAAAACTTAATATGTCCAAAGGCTTGCGGTGGTGAGGCCGCATGGGCGGGGGATATAGATATTCTTGCGCCGTCTGATTTATTGCAACTCATCAATCATATTAAAGGATCACAGGTTTTAAGCCGCCCTGAGGCGAAATTGGCCAATGATAACGATGCGCCAATGATCCCTGATTTGGCGCAAGTAAAGGGTCAGGAGAGCGCTAAACGTGCCCTTGAAATCGCGGCTGCGGGGAATCATAATTTGCTTATGGTTGGCCCGCCCGGCTCTGGTAAATCGATGCTTGCAAGTTGTTTGCCCGGAATACTCCCGGCCCTCTCACCGAAAGAGGCGTTGGAATTATCCATGGTGCATTCGCTGGCGGGTGTGTTGCAAGAGGGCGGATTGGTGCGTTCTCGCCCGTTTCGTGCGCCGCATCATTCGGCCTCTCAACCCGCGCTTATAGGCGGGGGGCAACGCGTGAAACCGGGGGAGATTTCACTTGCTCATCATGGGGTTTTATTCCTTGATGAGCTTCCTGAATTCGCGCGCGGGACGCTTGAATCCCTCCGTCAGCCTTTGGAAACGGGCGATGCATTGGTGGCGCGGGCAAATGCGCATATTCGATACCCTGCGCGGTTTCAACTGGTTGCGGCGATGAATCCGTGCCGTTGCGGTTATCTTGGTGATGTCGATATGGAATGCACGAAAGCCCCGCGATGTGGCGGTGATTACCAATCTAAAATTTCCGGACCGCTGATGGATCGTATTGATATTCATGTTGATGTTCCGGCGGTGCAGATTAGTGACCTTCAATCCGCGGGTACTGGTGAAACCTCGCAAATGATTGCGCATCGTGTGCAGGCTGCCCGTGACCTGCAGGCGGCGCGTTATGCGCAGTTGGGGATGCAGGGGAGGTCGTTTGTAAATGCCAATGCCGACGGGGCAATTTTGGATGCAGTCACGCAGATGGATGATGATACGCGCACGCTCCTCACCCGCTCGGTCGAGGCGGCAAAGCTCTCCGCGCGGGGGTATTACCGTATCTTAAAGGTCGCCCGCACCATTGCCGAT
>CAXBFT010000102.1:0-7301 GCA_963974945.1 uncultured Alphaproteobacteria bacterium | reverse complement strand
ATTCTCAGAACATGATTTCAGAATGATTGATTGCGTTTCCGGCACAGGAACTTTATTTTTTGACAATAATGATTTCGAAATACACGGGCAAAAAGTCTTTCAAACAGCACGTATAACAAATGCATGGGCCGCGCCGGAACACACCACTATTCTTATGCGTGAACCATCGCAAGATAGCCCTGATGCCTCCCCTTCTATACATGCTCATGGTATACAAGCGGGCAAAGCCGCGCCGCGTGTTTTAATTCGTAGCGACTACACCCTTTCATAAATATCAAAATAAACATATATTACGCACTCAATACAAAAATCAGGATAAAAGATTATGAGCAAACTAACCGCTACCGTTAAAGATAACGATCTAAACTCTTTGACCATCGAATTCGATCCTGCATCAGACGGATGGTTTCTTTATGGTTTTAAGAATGAGGGCGATCCCCCCGCCCTTGAAATGTGGCATATGAGCAAGGAAGACGCGCAGGAACAAGCCGCCAATGATTATGGCGTGAGCGCTGCGAAATGGATTGGCGCGGATGCGGATGGCAATGACACGCCCACACGCGATTGCAACGGCACAATCTTGCAAAATGGAGATACCGTCACGGTTATCAAAGATTTGGAGGTTAAGGGCGCAGGGGCAACGGTAAAACGCGGGACAACGGTGAAGAACATAACCCTTACCAACGATCCTGAACTTATCGATTGCCGCACAAAGGACATCAAGGGCCTTGTGCTTAAAACCTGTTTTGTGAAGAAAATATAATTCAAAATGAATAAAAGCGAATTAGGGCAATCGTTACAAGAGGAGATAAGGATTAGCCCTTTGAAATCTGTACTATATTTTATACGTGTGCCAATACCTTTAACAACTTTTTTATATTTTTCTTCTATTTATCTAAGAAATAATCCTGAATATATTTCCATAGGGCAGCAATATTTAGGCCTGATGATTGAACACTATTTCTGGCTTTTTCTATTATTTCTATTACCTTTGCTCTTAGTCGCAAAAGATTTTATTGCTCTAATCATAAATGGGTTCTTCAATGTCATTCATGAGAACATTTTTCCCACCTACCTAAAAACCTATAAAAAAGGTTTAATCCTAAGGGGATATGGTTACATCCCAAACATTAAAATAAAAGACATCAGATACATTATAAGCTCTGTTACAATCACATTAGAAGCCAAGGATTATATCAGACCATCAATTATAAAACGCTGCTTATATATTAAAAGCCTGAAAATAAAAAAACATAAAAATGGCTATTACATTTTAAAAGTTCACTTACCATATAGTAAACTCAACCTCCGTCCACAAGAGATACAAAGCAGCCTCCCCCTTATAAAAGATGAGGCATATCAACCTGAAATGACATATACTGTTGAACAAGTGATAAGACAACGATACTCGCTTGCAAATCCAGAGTAGATAAGCCCTTGACCCTAAAACTTGTTTTGTAAAAAAATATAATTTTTATCGGAACCTTTCTTCTGTTCTCTGCGTTAGCAGTATATCAAAGCGTTATAAAACCAGCATTAATAAGGAGATATTATGATTACAAAAATAGGCTTGGCATCATGGGAAGGTAATTTAAAAACAGGTAAAGGCACTGTTTCGACCGAGAGTAACGCTATTCAAAATCTTCCCTATGGCTTTAATACCCGCTTTGAAGGGGAAAATGGCACAAACCCCGAAGAGCTTATCGGCGCCGCGCATGCCGCGTGCTTTTCCATGGCTCTATCAAAAATTCTGGGCGATGCGGGCATAACCGCGGCGATGATTTCCAGTGAGTCTATTGTGCATCTGGAAAAAGATGGTGATGGTTTTTCTATCAATAAAATAGAGCTTCAATCCATTATTACGGCGCATGGCGCAGATGCAGAAACGATTAAGGACTGTGCAAACAAAGCAAAAGAAGGTTGCCCCGTATCAAAGCTTTTTAATGCCAACATCACGTTAGAAGTAACGGTCAAAACATAAGTTGGGCAAAAACAGGCGCAGCGCCTAAAAGCTTAATCTATGGGTATTAAGACGGGATATAATCCTCTAAATCCTTTGAAGTAGGATCTTCGCCCCTGCTTCTTGCATTGACGCAACTCTCAATGGATAAAAAGACCCTATTCATAATTTTACGATTATGTATTTCGCGCATATTTTTTTCATCAGCCAAAGCATCCGACCAAATCAAACTGTTGTCTTTCATACTTTTATTGCTGAGCGATGCCTGTGTTTTTGCATCTTTTACACTGTTTTTCAAATCAACAAGCTGATTATCGTCCCTTGCACGCCCCAGCCAACAGCTCATCAAATAAGCATAAGCTTCGGGCTGTTCGTTACAATCCATCGTGACATATAACTGATCGACCTCTTCTACCAATTTAGGCAAATCATCATAGAAATTCGCTTCTCTAGGCGACAAAAGAATATCGTTTTTTTCATAAACATCGCATGTTGCCTGATGCAAATCATGACTAACATCAGCATCGGGATGCGTAAGAGCGATCGTCCCCGAAGCATTACAACCACGGTCATTTAACGTTGTTGCCATTTTTTGCGTCAGAGTAGAAAGCCTCTGCCCTGCCTTATCCATGTCACCAATAATTAATGTCGTATCGCCGGGCTTTTGCCCCGCTAAATCTCTTGCAATCATCCAAGCCCTGTCAGGCAGAAGTGCAGAAAACACGTTTTTACTGATAAGCTCCTTATCCGCCACAAGCTTTGCAACGATCATATTATAAGGGGCGGCAAATTGTGGGCATGTTCTGTTGATTGCAGACCATCCATCAAAAAATCTTTTTTCTGCCGCCGGATCATATTGATCTTCATTCACGATACCAAGCATATAGCGCAAAAGCTGCCTATATCCATCTTTCCCCTCTAACATTTGATTACGGGGGTCAGATTGTAATTCAGGGAAATCAGAAAACTGCTCCTTTGAGCCGACCCAAATTTGCCGCGCACACGCCTCGGCTCTAAACACTTTCGTGCTTAGTTTCCTTGTTTTCCATTTCTGCGTTTCGGGCGTATGGCTCTCATCACGGAAATCGGCAACAAATAAATCTTCAATATCGGTCGTTCTCTTGCTCATTATTTATATAACCTAGTGGAAATTAAGAAAAAAAACAACTTTTTGTATAAGAACGCCATGACATGCATGAAGCGCTTTGCGTTCAAAAATTTGCGTTTACAGTCTTCCTGTGCTAATTCGATCGCAACCAATGAATAAAGCAAAGGTTTTTTAAATATGGATATTCATGCAATTTACGCTCTTATCGGGTTTTTACTGGCGGCTTATGCCGTTGTTGGGAATGATGCGGTTCAAACCCTCGGCACGTTTATTGCCTCAAATATAAAAGTCTTCAAATGGTATTGGTTATGGCTCGCGGCGACATCAGTGATGGTGGTCACGCTAAGCTATGGTTGGGCAACACATGGCGGGGATATATCATTCGGGCGTTTGGCAAAAATCCCCCCCATAGAAATTCAATGGTATCACGCCGCCGCGCCTCTTATACTGGTCTTATTAACCCGTATTGGTATTCCCGTTTCCACAACCTTTCTTGTCCTCTCCACCTTTGCAAGTTCCCTCGTGCTTGAAAAGATGTTGGTAAAAAGCATGATCGGCTATGGCTTTGCCGCCATACTTGCCTATATCATCTGGATGGTTGTTTCGCGTTTTATGAACGAAAAATACAATATGGTGAAAAAGGAAAATCGCGCAAAATGGCGTACGCTACAATGGCTGGCGACGGGCTTTTTATGGTATAGCTGGCTTTCCCATGACATGGCCAATATTGCGGTATTTTTACCGCGTGAATTGCCCCTTTGGATGCTTGTCGGTGTTCTAGCGATTCTAAGTGGTTGGCTCGCCGTTATTTTTTGGAGCCAAGGCGGAAAAATTCAAAATATCGTTTTAGAAAAATCCGGCACACGCTTTATCCGCTCTGCAACCATTATCGACTTTGTCTATGCTATTATCCTGATCTATTTCAAGGAAATGAATTCCATCCCTATGTCCACAACATGGGTGTTTGTCGGCCTGCTAACAGGGCGCGAGCTTGCCATTGCCACGACCTATCGCGCGACCTATAAGGCGGGGTATGTCTTTCCGCTGATCGGGAAAGATTTCCTTAAAATGATGATTGGCCTAGGGGTTTCTGTTGCACTCGCCCTCACCATTCACTATATTCTTGAACCAATGGATATGTAGAAAAATAAGGGCCACACATCATGACAAACGAAGCAAAATCAAATCAAATGTGGGGCGGACGGTTTGAGGAAAAACCATCCGACATTATGGAACAAATCAATGCGAGCATTAGCGTGGATAAACGCATGTGGCGCCAAGATATTCGCGGGAGCATCGCGCATGCGACGATGCTGTCAAAGCAAGGGATATTGACCAAGGATGAGGCCGTTGAAATTGTAAATGGCCTGAATGCCATTGCCGAAGAAATCAAAAGCGGCCAGTTTGAATTTAAGGCATCCTTAGAAGATATTCACATGAATATCGAATCGCGCCTGCGCGAAATGATTGGCGATGTTGCGGGAAAACTTCACACGGCGCGCAGCCGCAATGACCAAGTTGCCACAGATTTCCGCATGTGGACACGCGAAGCATGCCAAGAGGTGATAAGCTATATTGAATCGCTACAGAGCGTTTTAGAAGCCCTAACCAATAAACATAAAAACGACATAATGCCTGGATTCACCCATCTACAGGCCGCGCAACCCATCACGCTCGGCATTCATTTAGATGCCTATCGCGAAATGTTAGAACGCGATAAAACCCGCATGATTGATTGCAAAAACCGTTTAAATTTCTGCCCGCTTGGCGCGGCGGCTCTGGCGGGAACGCCCTACCCGATTGATCGCGACTTCACGGCGGAAAAGCTTGGCTTTACTGCGCCTATGCCCAATACGTTGGACGCAGTTTCGGCGCGTGACTTTGCCAGTGAATTCCTTTTCGTTTGCGCACAGACAGGATTGCACCTTTCACGTTTGGCTGAGGAAATCATTATCTGGGCAACGCCGCAATTCGGTTTTATTCAGCTTAGCGATGCTTGGAGTACAGGCTCCTCCATCATGCCGCAAAAGAAAAACCCTGACGCGGCGGAACTTGTGCGCGGAAAAACAGGCCGCCTGAATGGAAATCTAATTCAAATGATGACGGTGTTAAAGGGCCTCCCCCTTGCCTATAATAAAGATTTGCAAGAAGATAAAGAATCCATCTTCGATAGCTACGATACAATTGCCCTATGCCTACAGGCGATGAAAGGCATGCTTGAAAGTGCAGCGTTTAATACTGATCGCATGCTCCTCTCGGCAGAGATGGGCTATACCACTGCCACTGCTTTGGCTGATTGGCTTGTGATGAATCTTGGCTTGCCCTTCCGCGATGCCCACCACGCAACGGGCGCAATTGTTAAAATGGCGGAAAATAAAGGCTGCAAACTTGATGAGCTTGCACTCGCCGATATGCAGGGCATAAACCCCGCTATCACGGATGAGATTTTCAATGTGTTGAGCGTAAAGAAGAAAGCATAATGGCCAAAATATATCACAATCCGCGCTGCTCAAAATCTCGTCAGACATTGGAAATATTGCACAAAAAAGGAATCAAACCAGAGGTTATAGATTACATTAAAAACACAATTCAATTATCTGAAATAAATCATTTATTTGAATTCTTAAACCTTAAAACTGCCCTTCCAATGATCCGCACCAAAGAGGTTGAATTCAAAGAGGCGGGCCTGAGCAAAGAAAGCAGCAATGAAGAACTGCTCAGCGCGCTGATCACTTACCCAAAACTATTAGAGCGCCCAATTGTCATCACCAATAAAGGCGCACGCATCTGCCGCCCCCCTGAATTGGTGAATGAAATACTCTAACATTAAACGTGACTTTTTCTGAGCGCCCTTATATACTTATAAAAAATAAGAAATGACATAATGGGGTTACCTTGGGAAATAATACTCAATTCTCAAACGAAGAAGCAGCATTTGCATTGGAAATCTCCAAGCTTCCGCATGAGTATGAGAAAGCACAAAAACAGGGCGTTCAACCGGCGGAATTAAAGGCGGAAAGCACAAAAAATGCCCCTGAAAATGTAAAAGACAATATTCAAATCATTCAGGTTGGAAATACAACATGCGTCATTGCCTATGACGAAGAAAAAAATTCGGCAACCGTTTCATTCGACCCTACCTTTCAAAAAAGAGATTACGTCGATAATTTCTTCCGTGGACATGAAGATCATAGTCTGGGTGGAGAAGTGCATGGGGGGAGTTACAGCGATCTTATCAAAGATCATGATACCCCCACCCTGCCAGGCGATAATCTGAGCGAAACCATCGCCGGTGTTCTTTATGATCATAGCAGTAAAAACGATGAACCTCTTACCGTAAACTTCGCCGGTTTTTCACGCGGTGGTGGCCTTGCCGTACTTGAGGCGGGGGAGCTTATGGCCAATGGTGTGTTCGACGACCCGCAAATCATTAAAATGGGATCCGTTTACACCTTTGGTGCAATGGCTGTAGGTAATCATGAATTTATTGAAAAATTTAATGAAAAAACACAAGAATTAGGCGGTAAAGTTTTTGCCATAGAAGTCCAAGGGGATAAAAATCCCACTGTTTTAACTGAAGATGGCTCTAAATTCTATACTAAATATGATTATGAACAAGCGGGAGAGCCTGTCTTCATCAAAAATGGTACACAAGGTGGTCCCGCAACCATCACCGTAAACCCAAGCGAAGACGAACTCAAACAATTAAGAGAGCTACCCGCGACAACCGGTAGCCCCCATAGTTTTGACAGTTATAGCAATGCACTGGAAAGCACAATGCCAGCGCAAGAGGTAATACCGACGACAAGACCAATTATGGATGTCGGACAGGGCTATAACGCTCCGGCCATGTAGTCAGGCTATATACCCTAATTTACAATGCCTGGCGGCTCCACCGCCACATCAATGGCATGCAGGATATTAACGGTACCTTGCATAATGCCCTTTTCATGTTTCAGGATATAACCACTGACATCAACAAAATCAGCGCCATAGCGCACATAATCACCGCAATTAGCATTGGTGATAGCCTGACCGCGCACAATGCAAAGCGCATCCGTTTTAACCTTCCATGCCGCAATCAGCCCCGCATCAGGGCATAATACACCATAATCAACGCCCTGCCCTATTGCCGCATCTATATCACCTTTATGCGTACAAACAACACCAATAATCGTATCATCGCCCAAGGCAGCGCGCGTCATCGCAATATCAGAAATCTTATCCAATAAA
>CAXBFT010000101.1:0-7321 GCA_963974945.1 uncultured Alphaproteobacteria bacterium | reverse complement strand
TCTTCAAAACCCGGAATAAATTGATTAGAACCAAGCTCAAGGTTATGACGCTCTGCCGCCATGCCCGGATGCTCAACATTATCATCGGCTGTACGACCTTTGAAGTCAAAGATAGCGATGTCGCCAGCTTTGGTTTTACGGTCAGTTTCAATTTTTTTGCTTGTCTTACGGATAGAGGCGATGCGCTCCAATGCTTCGTCAATTGCCGCTTCATCTGCTTTTGCAATCAATTTAGTCAGCTTGAAGCCTTTATAGTCTTTAACTTCAATCTTCGGAAGAACTTCAAGAGCCATTGTGTAGACAAGGTCTTTGCCTTCATCGAAAGAGGTTACTTCGATTTTCGGCTGTAATGCAGGGGTAAGGTCTTGCTCTTTCATGGCTTCGCGTGATGTTTCATTCACTGCGGCTTCGAGAACTTCGCCCATAACGGCTTTACCATATTTTTGCTTCATAAGTGTCATTGGCACTTTACCAGGACGAAAACCCGGCATTTTAATTGTTTTGCTGACTTCTTGAAGACGCGCATCAACACGGCTTGCGATGTCTTTCGCATCAACTGTTACTTCTAATTCGTGATTTAAACCGTCTTGCTTGAGTTGTTTAACTTGCATAATATTTTCTCTTTCGTCCCTAAAATCTTAAAGTAATGATACGTATGAAAAAAAAAGCCGCAATCTTGCCGGCTTTTTCTTGATGGTGCGGGTGGAGGGACTTGAACCCCCACGCCTCGCGGCGCTAGAACCTAAATCTAGTGCGTCTACCAATTTCGCCACACCCGCATACCGTATCAATTTTCGAAGCCCCTAAGAGCTTACTTGCGCGTTTTTACCCTACTTTTTTTTAAATTCCAAGCATTTCTTTTAAATCATTCGGTATTTTTTTATTATTTCCGTTGTTACCATCAGATAAAAAAACCAGATCAAACACTCACGATAATCTTTGCGCGGGTATTTATTGCCTTTTGTTTGGCATCTTCCACGCTTTCACCGCGCGCCAAGGCAACGGCCATGCGGCGTTTTCCGGAGACTTGGGGTTTACCAAATAATCGAATATCCGTATTTGGTTCAGCCAATGCTTCGTTTAAATTACCAAAACTGACAGAGGATGAATGCCCTGACACGACGAGGGCAGCGGAAGCAGATGGGCCGTGGAAATGAATATTGGGGATAGGCACCCCCAAAAACGCACGTGCATGCAAGGCAAACTCTGATAAATCCTGCGAAATCATCGTGACCATCCCCGTATCATGCGGACGCGGAGAAACTTCGCTGAAATACACATGATCGCCTTTGATAAACACCTCCACCCCGAATACGCCATAGCCACCAAGCGCGTCTGTTACCTTTTTTGCCATCTCCTTTGAGCGCGATAGGGCAAGCTCACTCATATGTTGGGGTTGCCATGATTCCTGATAATCACCCGCCTCTTGCCTATGCCCGATTGGCTGGCAGAAGCTTGTACCACCCTCATGACGGATAGTGAGTAACGTAATTTCATAATCAAAATCAATAAAGCCTTCCACAATCACGCGCCCTGCCCCTGCGCGCCCGCCCTCTTGAGCATAAGCCCATGTTTTTTCCAAATCATCCGCGCTTTTTAGGGTGCTTTGCCCCTTGCCTGATGAACTCATAATCGGTTTTACAATACAAGGATAGCCGATGGATTCCACGGCGGCTCTGTATTCCGCAAAGGTATTACAAAATTGATAGGGCGATGTATCCAGCGCCAATTCCTCTGATGCAAGCCGCCTTATACCCTCTCGATTCATTGTGAGCTGTGTTGCACGAGCGGTAGGGACAACCTTAAACCCTTCCGCCTCTAATGCGAGCAACGTATCCGTGGCAATGGCTTCGACCTCCGGCACGATATAATCAGGGCGCTCTTGCTCAATCACCTTGCGTAAAGCCTCACCATCTAACATGGAAAGCACATAGGCCTTATCCGCAACCTGCATTGCAGGTGCATTTTCATAGCTATCCAGAGCAACCACAACCACACCAAGCCGTTGAAGCTCAATGCAAACCTCTTTACCCAGCTCACCTGAGCCACACATCATGACTTTAGTTTGTGTCGTTGAAAAAGGAGTGCCTATCGATGTCATGTTTTCCCTCAAAATATTTAATTAAAGGAAAACTATAACGAAGCCTTTATTATGATGAAAGCCAAATAAGGCATGGATACACAGGCTTTATGTATCCGTGGGGATTTTAAACACAGGACGACTTTTATCTTTATCAAATTTTGCGCCACCTGTTTGCGTATCATCCAATATTGTTTTTTCCATAATTGCACCCGTGAAATCCGCCCCTGTTAAATCCGCACCCGTGAAATCGGCATAAGATAAATCTGCACCAACAAAAATAGCATCCTTAAGCAATGCATTCTTAAACACAGTATAACGCAGCCGCGCTGATTCAAAGGTACATGGGTTAAAACGGCTTGTCCCGCCCGCACCCAGCATAAGTGCCGCGCAGTTAGAGCCGCTTAAATTTGCATGAGAAAAATTTGCATTTTTAAATGATGAACCACGCAGATCCGCCTCTTCGATATCACAATCACGAAAATCTGAGCCATCAAGTACCGCGCTTTGCAGTTCAATTTTATAAAGATTCATGCCGATAAAGCGCGCGCCTAAGGCTTTAATAGCCGTCAACTTTTCCATTTTCAATGACCCAAGAATACGCAGATCAACATTACTTAAATCAAGCTGCTGCCCCGTTGCCCCGCGTGATTTAAGCCATTCACGATGATATTCAATAAGTTTTGGCAGTGGTTCTGATAAATCAGCCACAGATGTACCAATATTATCATCCGTAATGGCATCGGTAAAATCCATACCTTCGCGCCTTAAATCTGTGAGCTCAACCCCCGTAAGAATCGCAGATTTTATGTTTGCGCCTTTGAGCTGCGCTCCACTAATTTCAACATTTGTGAGGTTTGCTCCCTCTAAACTCGCACCGCGCAGATCGGCCTTTGACATATTGGCCCCTGATAGCATCGCATCAGAAAAATCTGCATTTGAAGCCATGGAGCCAGCCAACCTTGCACCACTCAGATTTGCTCCCCTGAAATTAACTGCCCTTTTCGCACCGGGGGTATAATCGCCAGATTGTGAAATACCGCCCGCGCGCAAATCTGCCGCTTCTAAATCTGCGCCTTCTAAATTGGCATTTTCAATTCGCGCACCACGTAAGTCGGCGCGCACAAAGATTGTTTGATATAAATTAGAGTAGCTCAGATCACAGGCATAAAGGGCGGCTTCTTGAAAATCTGCATTCGACAAATCCATATGCTGCATAATACAGCCGCTAAAATTTGCCTGACGTAAATCTTTCCCCTTTAAAGACAAACCTGTTAAATCTGTGTTTTCAAGCATGGCACGTCGCCCACCAAGGCGCGCATTCAAGAATCTGACATGCAGATCAACCATGGCATCCAACTGATCTTGAGAGATAGTATCAAGAGCGTTCTGCGTTTCCTGATGCGACATTTAAATATTTCCCCGAAATGTTTGAACTACCGGACGACATAAATTATGCCCCAAGAGATTTAAAGTCTATCATAAAGAGAGTTAAAAAAATGCATACAAGCCAAAGAATATTTAAGAAATTAGTGTACTTTTTCTACAAGCCGCAAAAAATCTATAATTTCTTTGCTGTGCCATAATGCATCGCCATGAATTTCATAAAGTATTTTACCCGAAGGATTGAGAATAAGCGTAACAGGAAGTGAGCCAACATTTACATTCTTTTGTATGCCCCTTTTATAATCGTAATAATTGGCAATATCCTCAACATCATATTTTTTAGTAAAAGCTGACAATTTCCCAAGATTTTCTTGAAAATCAATTGAAACAGCAATAACCCGCCACTTTTTGCCTCTTTTAAGGGTGGTATCTAACTGCTTTAAAGACGGCAATTCCTTCACGCAAGGTGCGCACCATGTCGCCCAGATGTTTAATATTGTATATTGCCCGCCTGAGTCAGTAATATTTACATTCTGCCCCGTCGGATCAAGAACATCTATAGCGGGGAGATAGGCATCATAGTTATATACCTTAAACCACTTAAATTCACTGCCCACCTTCTTTTCAACCGTTTGTAGTTGAACATAGGCCAGAATCCAAATGGCAAAATAGTAAATAAGTGCGATGAATATGGCACCGATAAATAAAACATACCGATCCCAAAATCCCCTATATGAATCTGACATGATTATAATCCTGTAGTTTATATAGGTTTAGGGTTTTCTTTTTTGTTATTCCACGATACATAATAAATGAGTCTAAACTGGAAGTGCAACATAATGAAGACAAAAAATTTCTTATATATATTCCTATGTATAAACATTTTGGCATTGGGTGCGTGCGGCGTAAAGCCAAAGCATGTAGAAGCGCCTAGTGGTGAAAAGAACGATACATTCCCGCACACATATCCGGACATAAGCACGGATCGTGCGCCAGAATATAAAAACTAAACATCAAACATTATTCGAGTGATATATAAAAATGAGTGGTTTTACCGAAATTAACGGCGTTTTACATGCAGATACATTCCCCCTGACTACGCTTGCCGAAACATATGGCACGCCTTGTTATATCTACAGCGCTGATGTTATACGCAACCAATATAATGCGTTGAAAGATGCATTAGCAAAAGCCATACCTGCGGATAGACAACCTCTTTTATGCTATGCCTGCAAGGCAAATTCCAATATCGCCATTTTGAAAATTCTGCAAGATTTAGGCAGTGGTTTGGAAATTGTATCGGAAGGTGAGCTATATCGCGGCCTTAAAGCCGGCTTTAAAGGTGAAAATATTATATCTACCAGCTTCGGCAAGAGTGAGGGCGAGATTAAGGCTTGTCTTGATGCTAATATCTTGCAATTTAATATAGAAGCACCTGAAGAGCTTGAGAATATAAATAAATTTGCTGCTGAATTAAATAAAAAAGCAGATGTTGTTTTTCGTCTAAACCCCAATATTTCCGGTGGTGGGCACAGTAAAATATCGACAGGGCGTAAAGAAGATAAATTTGGTAATACGGCAGAAGATATATTGGCACTTTATGCCAAGGCAGAGGGCATGCCATCGATTAACCCCGTTGGTGTTTCCATTCATATAGGATCACAAATATCACAAGTAGAAGCGTTTAGACCCGGCTTTGAACGTCTGGCAGAGCTTGTAATTGCCTTACGCGCGGCTGGACATAAAGTTACACATTTGGATATTGGAGGAGGTTTTCCAATTGTTTATAATGATGAGAATCTCCTAGACTTAGATTCTTATGCGCAATGGGTCAATGATATTATTGTTCCGCTTGATACTCAAATTCAAATGGAGCCCGGGCGTTACATGGTTGGCAATGCGGGGGTTTTACTGAGTTCTGCGCAATATATAAAAACAACGCCATCGCGTGAATTTGTTGTTCTTGATGCAGGTATGAACGATTTAATCAGGCCCACATTATATGAAGCCTATCACGGCATTCGGCCCGTATTGGGACATAATGGACAGAAAAAAACCTATGACGTGGTTGGTCCGATTTGTGAGAGCGGCGACACGTTTGCCAAAGGCCGTGAAATGAACCAGGTCAATGCAGGCGATTTAGTTGTTATTCAATCTGTCGGCGCATATGGTTTTTCTATGGCCTCAAATTATAACAGCCGCCCACTCTTGCCTGAAATATTGGTTGATGGCGACAAAGTCGCGGTTATTAGCAAAGGGCAAACACTGGAACAAATGATTGCTCGCGAGTCGATCCCCGAATGGTTGGGGTAAAGCGCATTTCATTATAAAAAAAGCTGTGTAATCAATTTAAAACACGATATTCTCTAACGCATGTTGGATAGATTAGATCAAAAATATTTAAAATATTTCCGTACGTTGGAGCAAAAACGACGCGCGGCGTTTTGTGTGTTATGCATTGAACATCTCACCCGCTATACATGGCGACCATTTTTTTGGGTTTTATTCTTTTGTGGCTTATGGATGATTGGTGTCCCTGATTTTATTGGACAGATTGCTCTCTATGCTACGTCTCTCTTATTCTTCATCGGGCTAATCTCTTTCATTAAAGCAGACATCCTGAAATTCAACCTCCCCAATATAGATGATGTTGATCGTTTTTTAGAGCATGGCGGCAAAATTCCACGTGGATCAATTGAATCCATTACGGATGAACTTGCCAACCCAAAAAAGCCAATCACCCGCAATTTATGGCAGAACGCACAGATCCAAATTTTAAATAAATTCCAACACCTGAAAATCTCTGCACCACGCGCCTTTATCCTTCGCAAGGACCCAGTTGGCTTACGTTTTATTGCATTACTCATGTTTATTTGCGGTATGCTTATATCCGGACATCAATGGCAAGGTCGTATTTACAATGGGATGCTGCCGTTTAAACCTGCGAGCATTATTTCGGGTGGCACAGATATAAATCTATGGATCACACCGCCAAACTATACACAAAAGCCGCAAATACGCCTGAGTGATAAGATGCCCCCATCTGAATTGCTATATATCCCACAGGGCAGCAAAATTCGCATTCGCCTCTACTCCTCATTGGGTAAATATTTTGTACCAACTCTGACTATGGGGGATAACTATCTTCCCCTTAATGATCTGGGTGAAGGCTTATATGGGATTGACGATATTGATATTGCACCGGGGCAACAACTAAGAATTCAACAAGCGTTTATTACGCGCTTTTCAACTGCCTATTCCTATATAGCAGACCAAGTCCCACATATTAAAAATGATATTATTACACATGAAAGTGATGATCCCAATATTATCGTTATGACCGATTTGAATGATAATACGGAAAAAGAAGCCACAGCAGATACACCTCCTGCTAAAATCTATGAAATACTGGATGATAGTCAAATACGCATCCCATTGATCGTTTCCGATGATTATGGCGTAAAAGACCTTCATATGCGCCTGAATATTGATAACATGGTGGAATCTCTTCCCCTTGGGCAGAGTTTTGAAGAGACGCGTTTGGTTATGTCAGGGCCGGATTCAGATTTTAAAATCTCCCCCGTCTATGACTTCACATGGCATAGTTGGGCCGGATTACCGGTGAGCTTAACCTTTACCGCAATTGATGATATTGGGCAAAGCGCGCCACTTGATGAAATCAACATCATATTGCCGGAGCGCGAATTTAAACACCCCATGGCGCAATCTCTTATCGCCATGCGTAAACGACTTGCATGGGATTATAATGATAGCTTTGTTGATATTGCCGATAATTTGGAAACCCTTTTAACCGCGCCCGATTATTTCCAAAATAATAAGAGCATATTCCTAAGC
>CAXBFT010000100.1:0-7412 GCA_963974945.1 uncultured Alphaproteobacteria bacterium | reverse complement strand
CGTTGGTCAAGTATCTGCAAGCTATAAGGGGGATTATACGCTTGATTATAGATTTCAATTGGATAATCACGATTTGAGCCAGCAGCGCCATGAGGTTGATGCCTCAATGGAGCTCAAAGGACTAACATTGACATCACAGTATTTATTCGCCAAAGCCTTAGATGGAACCGATATTAGTGAAACGCGTGAGCAGATCAATAATGGCGCGTCTTATTACATCAATGATAAATGGCGTATCTTTGGCTCCGCGCGTCATGATTTGGGCGTTGATGCAGGCTTAAGACAGGCTAATTTAGGGATAGATTATACAGGGCAGTGTATTACATGGTCCGTTACCGGAACGCGCAGCCTTACAAGTGAGGAATCTGGTGATAATGGTACGCAAATCTTCTTCCGAGTAGGTTTTAAAAACCTTGGTGAATTCGAATCTTCCGGTGTTCAAGTAGCAGGGGGGAGCGAGTAGCTTTTTTATTCGATTGGCCTGAAAATAGGGTATAATACTTATTTGGCAGATAGAACATAGGTGCAGCTTGCTTTGGGATTTATATGATTAGCGCAGATTTTCATATGTGGTTTATGCTCTTCCTTACTGGGGCGGCGGTTTTCATGTTTGTTCGTGAAAAACTTCCGCTTGAGGTAACAAGTGTTATCTTAATGACCGTTTTGCTACTTTATGGTCAGATATTTCCTATACTTGATTCTCATGGTTCGAATCAGATTGACCCTCAGGCCGTTTTGTCAGGGTTTTCAAATCCATCTTTGATTGCTGTTCTTGCATTGCTTGTAATGGGGCAGGCGATGATTCATACGGATTCTTTGCGCTTTCTAACAAATCTCTTTGTTTTTAGAAGTAAAAAACTCGCATGGTTTTCTGTTTTAGCCATTTTAGTTTTTGTTATGGTTTTAAGTGCCTTTATGAACAACACCCCGCTTGTCATTATTGCTATTCCCATTTTACAAGCCTTACTAAGCTCCGTCGGGTGGCGTGAAAGCCGTATGATGATGCCATTAAGCTTTGTTGCTATACTTGGTGGGATGACAACATTAGTGGGGTCATCCACTAATCTTTTGGTATCAAGTGCAATGGTTGAGCTTGGTCATGCGCCTTTAGGTTTTTTTGATTTTGCTATTCCCGGATCTATTCTTGCGGGGGTAGGGTTTATTTATGTTGTTTTGGTTATTCCGCGTATTTTGCCCGTGCGCTCATCAATTCAGGATGAATTGGTAGGAAGCGCCAGTGAAACTGAGTTTGTTGCCGAGCTTGATATTGCTATTGATAGTAAATTAATTGGCGCGGAATGTATCGATGGTAAGTTTGCCGAGCTAAAAGATATGAATGTGAAGCTTATTCAGCGCGGTGGGCATCTTATTCTTCCGCCTTTTGAGGGGCATAAAATTCACAGATCGGATATTTTAATTGTTGGTGCAACGCGCGAAGCCCTTGGTAATCTTCTCTCAAAATATCCTGGTTTTTTGCTGTCAAATGAAGAGGCGGAAGTTATTGACGGAGAGAGTGAGAGTGAAGAGGAGGAGGCATCTCAACAGGGGGCACAAACACGTGTTTTGGCAAAAATCATGATTACGCCGGCATCGCGTATGGTTGATATGTCGTTGGAGCATGTGAGTTTTCACAAGCAATTTGGTGTTATTGTATTGGGCATTCAAAGACGGGCGCGCGTTGTCAGACGGCGTTTAGGGCGTATTCGTCTTGAGGCTGGTGATGTTTTATTAGTTGCAGGAAAGCATGGGCGCGTTAATAATTTAAGACGAAATCCTGATTTTATTGTTTTATCAGGGTCAAAAAAAGACCTGCCTGTTCCTGATAAAGCTCCAATGGCAATCCTTATATTCTTAGCAACAATTATAAGCGCCGCAACGGGGGTGCTTTCGATTCCTGTGGCAGCATTTACCGGCGCAGTTGCAATGATTGGCGTTGGGTGTTTGAATATCAGACAGGCAACACGCGCGATTGATCGAAAAATATTTTTGCTTGTCGGGTCTATGTTGGCTTTGGGGGCCGCATTGCAAGCCACAGGCGGCGCTGACTTTATTTCAAGCCTTATATTAAGCGCGCCTTTTGCGCATTCGCCTTTATCGCTTCTGGCTCTTTTATTTATAATCGTCGCTTTCACAACAAATATTCTTACAAATAATGCCTGTGCAATTTTGTTTACACCAATTGCCATGAACCTTGCAGATAAAGTAGGGCAGCTTGACTCTGTGCCTTATGATATGAGCTTCATTTTTGCAATAACTGTTGTGTTCGGGGCAAACTGCTCTTTTGCATCACCAATTGGGTATCAAACCAATTTATTGGTGATGGGACCGGGGCAATACAAGTTTAGAGATTTTATAAAAGCAGGAACACCCCTTGTTGTTGTTCTCTGGATTGCGTATATTTTTGTAGCTAAATATTATTTTGGCATTCCATTTTAAAAAGTCAGTTGAATAACAGTAAAGCATGAGCATTTCACCCTATAATCCTAATGAGCGCTATAGACAGCGCGCGACGCGGCGTATGACAAATTTTATTGCCATTGTCTTGTTATTAAGTGCTATTTTAGGAATAGGTATTTGGCTTGGCGGTATAAAGTCTCAGCAAGAAATTTATATTCTTGAAGGGAATCAAAATGCTATAAATCTTGAGCGCGAACAAATGCAAGAAGATGTAACACGCCTTAGGGCGCAGGCTCAAACGGCGGGAGTTCGTTTGGAGCAGTTAAAGGCAAGCTATGATGAGCTTTTGGGAAGCGGCCCTTTAAAAGACATTGTTACTCTGCTTAAAAAGCAAATAGACCAAGGTGTTGATATTGATCGGCTGCGCTCTGTTATTCAATCTGTGCGCCCACCACAAAATTGTAGTGAAACTGAGTTTAAACGTTTTGTTATTGTAACTCCCGTTTATAGTGGCCCAAGCAGTGTGGCCACCATACAAAATGGCATATCAGTGCAGGGAACAGGTGTTGCCTCACAAAACGCACAAGGGCAGAAAGAGGCTTGGTTCGATCCCAACCAGCCAGTGGAGCTTACATTTAGTGATAAAAATGGTGTTTCAGAAGTTAAATCAGGGGTTTTGCCGCTTTATTATTCAATGGTAGTGGAGGATAAGGAGTATCGCTTTAATATTACCGTCGGGGCAAAATCATTTGCAAAAGTGACTTATGATAATTGTGATTATCCATAGGGTCTATAGTTGGTATAAAATATTTGTTCTATTTCAATAGATTATTGAGCAATGTTGATATTTGAGTTTCAATTTGCAGGCTTATTTCTACAGCATCTTTATTATAAAAGTCGGGATTATATCCGCTAGCTTTTAATGTCATCATTACATTTCCTTTTAAATTCCCATCAATACGAATTTCAAAATATTCATAATGAAAGTTTTTTAAAGACTGTTGCGTAATATAGGTTTGTTTATCATTACCGGGAAACAGACCGCGAACTATATCATCAGGCAATTGAATGATGCCACGATCAAGGCTTTGTAATATACCGCCATTAACTGTTATGTGTTTATTATCTTTAAATCTTATGGGCAATACGCCGCCAAGTTTCCCTGAAATTCTAATATTCTTAAAACCAAGCCCGTAGAAAAGCTGCGTTAAACTTATATCAGAAATGAAAAGTTTATTCTCTTTTGTGAGTTCATTGCCATTGATGAGCGGCATCTGCGTTCGTATTTTTCCGCCATAAATATTGAGCTCGACTTGCTTGAATAATGGTTCCTCAATATTTTCTGTATTGATAAGAATGTTTCCATTATGTAAAATTTGTGGTTTTAGTGGGAGCTTAAACGTTAGGAGCTTTTTGTTTTTATTATTTTTTTCAGATGAGCTGTAGGAAAATTCACCTGCAATATTGGGTAATATCATGGAGCCCAATAAAAACTCTCCGTTTAAAATCGCCATTTTTCCGGACCAATTAAATTCAGGAAGATCATGTGTTTTTGTAATAACAAAATTTCCATGGGTCACGGTATTCAAAAAAAGATCAGGTGCGTTTTTAATGGGTTTAATATCAATCGGCGCGGAATAAATTGTTCCGATGATTGTGCTTTTATCTTTGGCATTTTTAAAGTCGCCGCTAATCGTGTAACTGGGCTTTGCAAACATGATGTCAAAGTTGCCCGTTATATTTTTTTCTTTATCTATTGTCGTATTAAATAAAAGAATTGGGTTTTTACTATTATTTATAAATTCAGGAAATATATCTTTATTCTTTAATAACGCGCTACGCTCAAGCACGTTCAGAGCATCATTAAAAATTTTTGGAGAAATAGTATTTTGAGTTTTTATACCTTGATTGTTAAAGACGATTTGCGATGTCCAATCCATATCCTCAGGACCAAAAAATTTACCTTCCATAAGGAGTGTATTATTTTGTTCTTCTTCTTGTATTATGTGTACATCTTTAAGCGGCAGTTTACCCCAACGCATTGATGGTATTTGTCCTTCAAATTTCATAAGGGTTTTGTTATTTTCCAAATCATAGCGCAGACGCAAATTGCTTGTGCCGCGCTTAATATTGAAATCATCTTTTTCAATCGAAACATTTGAAAACTCTATTTCGGTGGCCATCTGTCCATTGAAATTAAGTTCGCCGTTAATTTTTGCCTGAAAGGCAATGTTTCTTTGCTCGCTTGTTATGTGGCCTTTAATATTAACCCCATCATTATTTTTGGTGAGATAGCCGTCAAGATCGAGTTGAATGCCACCAAATTCAGCTGTTAAAAGGTCAATTTTGCTATGTTCAATGATAAGGGATTTTGTAGATAGTTTAAGTAGGCTTTGTATTATATTTTCATTTTTATCCCAGCCACTCAGACGTATCTGATGATCTTCGGATAAATTCCCGGTCATATTTAGGCCAGAGACTAAAATTTCATGTGCCGTTTTTTTGCCAAAGAGAAATGGAAAAAGTGAATATTTTATTGAAAGTTTTTCAATAGAACTGAAATGATCAGGATCAAGGCTCAGGTCACTTATTATGATTTTACCGCTTTTGGTCTCAATTAAGCCAATAGAAATTTTCTCAAAACCAAAACCTTCTAACTGCGCAACAATATTTTTTTGTACTTGTTGAGGAAGATAAAAATTAGACGCGTAAAGATATCCAATACTCAATAGGAAGATAATAGGTGTTGTAATTATGGAAAATAATTTTATATTCATCATGTTTATATATAGAAAGGGGCTATTATACGTCAATATCTTCAACAAACTCAGCATTGTCTTGAATAAATCGGTAACGGGCATCTGCATCTTTACCCATCAGGCGCTTAACAAGATCGTCAACCTCAGCCAAAGGATCTACCATAACATCATCTTCGTTTTCTAATTCTTCGGGATTAATTCCTAAAGCAGCCAACGCATCAGGTAAAGTCACCCGTAACAAAATACGTGATTTAGGGTCCATTGTTGTTTCTTTAAGTTGCTTCGCAGGCATCTCACCAAGGCCTTTAAAGCGACTCACTTCAATTTTTGATTTGCCCTTGAACATGGTTTTCATTAATTCTTCTTTATGCGCATCATCACGGGCGTAAGCGCTTAAACTTCCGCTGACAAGGCGATATAGAGGTGGCTGAGCAATATAGAGATGGCCTCTTTCTATCAATGCACGCATTTGTGTATAGAAGAATGTAACAAGAAGTGCGGCAATATGCGCGCCGTCAACATCCGCATCCGTCATAATGATGACGCGTTCATAGCGCAGGCTGTCGGGGTTGAAATCTTTACCTGCATTACATCCAAGGGCCAGAATAAGGTCTTGTATCTCTTGATTTGCGCGGATTTTATCTTTTGTAGCGCTAACAACATTGAGGATTTTCCCCCGTAAAGGCAAAATAGCCTGTGTTTCACGGTTGCGCCCTTGCTTTGCTGATCCGCCCGCACTATCACCCTCAACGATGAATAGCTCCGTGTCATTAGAATCAGAGCGGCTACAATCTGCCAATTTACCCGGCAGGCGTAATTTTTGTGTTGCACTTTTGCGCACAGTCGCGCGTGCATCTTTGCGGCGTTGGCGTTCCTCTGCCTTTTCTATGATGCTGTTTAAAAGTTTAGTACTGTTTGTTGGGTCTTTTGAAAGCCAAAGATCAAAATGGTCTTTAATCGCCGTATCTACCCATTTCGGGACGCTGTTATTAACCAGTTTTTCTTTGGTTTGCCCTTGGAATTGCGGGTCCTTAATAAAGACAGAGAGTAAAATCGCCGCACCAGACATAATATCATCGGCAGATATTATCGAGGCTTTTTTCTGGCCTGTCATTTCACCATAATTACGCAATCCTTTGGCCATAGCCGTGCGTAGGCCAGCTTCATGCGTTCCGCCCAATGGGGTTGGAACGGTATTACAGTAAGAATGAATAAATCCATCACCGTCTTCGGGCCAGCTCATTGCAAATTCAACGCGTCCTGCATCTTCGGGAAGTTTTACGTTGCCATGAAAAGCGGTGTTATTAATTGGTGGACGGTGTTTTAGCACTCCATTTAAATAATCCAAAAGCCCGTTCGGAAATTTAAATACCGCTTCAGGTGTAACTTTGCTATCAGGTTTTATGAGTTCGGGCGCGCATTTCCATCGAATCTCTACACCCGAATATAGATACGCTTTGGAGCGTAACATTTGAAAGAGCCACGCAGGTTTAAAGCCCATCTTATCGCCAAAAATCTCAGGATCCGGATGAAAACAAACCGTTGTGCCACGGCGGTTATGAATCGGACCTAAATTCTCTAATTTTGTGGTGACTAATCCTCGGGAAAAGCTTTGCTTATAAAGCGTTTTATCGCGTGCGACTTCAACCCACATAACATCGGATAAAGCGTTAACCACCGATATACCAACGCCGTGTAATCCCCCTGATGTTTGATATGCCTTGTTACTAAACTTTCCGCCAGAGTGCAATGTCGTCATAATGACTTCGAGTGCAGATTTCCCTGGAAATTTTGGGTGATTATCAACAGGGATACCACGGCCATTATCACGAATGGTGATTATATCACCAACATCCAGACTGAATTCAATCCAATCAGCATGCCCTGCAACGGCTTCGTCCATTGAGTTATCAAGAATTTCACCAACAAGGTGGTGATAGGCGCGCTCATCCGTGCCTCCGATATACATACCGGGGCGTTTGCGGACGGGCTCTAATCCCTCAAGGACTTCAATATCTGATGCTGCATAACTGGACATAAGGGAATACTAATCCTTTTTGAGATGAAAATAAAGACATCGAAAGGATATTCTTACCCCTTATGCACGCTAAGTTTCAAGGGGGGTTAGGTTTTTTTTATCTATCTTCCAAATCTACGTATGGGCGTTCTTTTGGGCCATTGTAAAGTTGGCGTGGACGACCGATACGAAGAGCAGGCTCTTCGATCATTTCTTTCCACTGGGAAATCCAACCAACG